>JBFFOS010000139.1:0-7146 GCA_041574375.1 Woeseiaceae bacterium | reverse complement strand
GTAGTCCGGACCATAGACTTCGACTACGAGCGGCGACTGCACCGGCGGTCCGGGCGGGACCTCCACAACCTTGACCGACCCGCCGTACTTCCTGCCGATCTCATCCAGCACGGGCCGCACGGCACTGGCGATCTCGTGACTTTTTCGGTCACGATCTGACTTGTCGACGAGGTTGACCTGGATATCGCCGACATTCGCCCCTTCGCGCAGGTAGTACTGGCGTACGAGACCATTGAAATTGATCGGTGCTGCAGTTCCCACGTAGACCTGGTAGTCCGTCACTTCCGGAACGGTCTTGACGTATGCCGCCATCTCATCGAGTACACGGCCGGTCTGTTCAACTGTCGTCCCTTCGGGCATATCCAGGACAACCTGGAATTCCGATTTATTATCGAACGGCAGCATTTTCATGATGACCGCGTTGAAGCCCACGAGACTCATGGCCAACAGGATGGCGATAACAATTGCGCCACCCAGCCAGCGGCGGTTGCGTTTGCCGGCGTCGCCACGCAGGAACGGACCAACGGTGCGACGAAACACTTTGTCCAGCCAGGCGGCCGACCTGTCTTCTTTCGATTCATCGTGCCCCTGCCGGAGCAGCTTAAGGCTGGCCCAGGGCGTGATAATCAGCGCCACCGCGAGCGATAGCAGCATGCCGATACTCGCGTTGATCGGTATCGGGCTCATGTATGGGCCCATCAGTCCGGTCACGAAGGCCATGGGTAACAGTGCGGCAATTACCGTAAACGTCGCGAGAATCGTAGGTCCGCCAACCTCGTCTACAGCGGGCGGAATGGCTTCGAACAAAGTCCTGTCACCCATCGCCATGTGACGGTGGATGTTTTCCACGACGACGATCGCATCGTCCACGAGGATACCGATCGAGAATATGAGCGCGAAAAGCGACACTCGATTGATCGTGAACCCCCAGGCCCACGACGCGAACAACGTCAATGTCAGCGTAATGATAACGGCAGCGCCGACCACCACGGCTTCGCGCCACCCCAGTGTGACCAGGATCAGGAAGATCACCGAGGCAGTCGCAAATGCCAGCTTTTGAATCAGTTTCTTGGCTTTCGCATCAGCCGTCTTTCCATAGTCACGCGTCACCGTGTACTCGACACCCTCGGGAATGGCAATTCCCTTCAGGGACTCAATACGTTCAATGACCTGGGTCGACATGCGCGCGGCATTCGTACCTGGCTTCTTGGCAATTGCAATTGTCACTGCCGGCGAATCACCATAGCGCACATACTGTTCCGGCTGATCAGGACCCGTGGAGACGGTCGCGACATCCTCAAGATAAATAGCCTTGCCGTCGATAACGCCGACAACGAGTTCCGCAACATCGTCGCGGTTCGCGAGAAACGTGCCAGCCGTTACCGGCACGCTCCTGTTATCGGACACGATGGCCCCTGCATGGGCGACAACGTTGCTCGCCTGCAGAGCATAACGAAGTGTATCGAGCGACAATCCGTAGGCTGCGAGGCGATGCGCATCAAGCTGAACATGAACCACAGCATCAGGTCCGCCAACGGTGTACACGTCACGCGTCCCCGGCACCCGCTTGATCTCAGCTTCCAGCGTGTGCGCTACGCGTTGCAACTCGTGTGCGCCGCGTGCCTCATCTTCCGTCCACAAGGTGATCGTCACAGTTGGCACGTCGTCGATTCCCTTGGGCTTGATCAGCGGCTGCATGACACCACTGTCAGGTGGCATCCAGTCCTGGTGGGAGTAGATGGCGTTGTACAAGCGAACGATTGCTTCGGTCCGATCCTCGCCGACTTCGAACTGGATGGTCGCTGCTGCCATACCCGGGCGCGACACTGAATAGGTGTGCTCGACGCCCTCAATCTCCGACAAGACCTGTTCCAGAGGAATGGCGACCAGATTTTCGACCTCGACGGCACTCGCCCCCGGGAATGGAACGAAAATATTGGCAAACGTCACATTGATCTGCGGCTCTTCCTCACGCGGTGTTGTCGCAATAGCAAACAAGCCCAGAAGCAGTCCCGTGAGGGCAAGCAGTGGCGTAATTTTGGAATCCTGGAAACGCTTCGCAAGCGACCCCGAGAAACCGAGCTTGTTGTCCTCACTCATCGTCTACTTAACCTGTTCTTTGAGCCAGATACCTGCAGCAACAGGATCAGTGGCAACGGCTTCGCCCTCACTCAGACCTGACAACACTTCAATCGAATCGCCGTAGCGGCGACCCAGACGCACCTGCCGCAGCGAAACTGCCTCACCGTCAGTAACGTAGACACCACTAAGCTCGCTGCGACGGACAACAGCCTCAACAGGAACCAGGAGACGGTGTGTTTCACCAACTACAAAACCGACCTTGACGAACATTCCGGGATACAGGGTCGCTGCTCCATCGGGGAGGTTGACCCGGACGCGAAACGTATTTGCCTCGGCATCCGCAACCGGGAAAAACGTCAGGCTTTCGGCGGCAATGCGCTCGTCATCGACGTATACAAATGCTTTACCAATCGTGCGAATGGCGTGGAACATGCTCTGTGGGACGTCGACATTTACGCGCAGTGACTGCAGTGAGAGACCCGAGATAACTGGCTGTCCCGGGCTGACCAATTCGCCCAGTTCCACGTGACGTTTGGATACGATGCCAGCGTAAGGCGCACGAATGACTGTGTATTCGAGTTGTTCCTTCGCACCCTCGACGCCAGAACGCGCCGCATTCAGCCGCGCTCTGGCGGCGTCGCGATTCGCTCTCGACTGGTCAAACGCTGCCCGTGACACGCTGTTGTTCTCGATCATTTTCGAGAAGCGCTCGAACTCCTGGTTGGCTTCTGCCAGGCGCGCTGTCGCTTCCTGCAGCGCCGCCTCGGCTTGCGCCAGGGCCGCTTTTTGCTCGGTATCAGTGAAACGCATGAGAACGGCGCCGGCTTCGACGTAGTCGTTCACGTCGAACGGCAGTTCAGCGATTCGTCCGGACGTCTGGGCCGAAACCGTTGCCTGATTCACGGCCTCTACTCGCCCGTCCCAGACGCGCTCGCGTGCGGCATCCTCGAGCGTCGCAACAACTGTCTCGAAAGGAACGGCAGCAACGCCAGGTGCTGCCGACGCCATGGCCAAAAGGAAGATTGTGAATCGGATCATCAGGCTTTCTCCGCGCCCCGATCGGGCGCGCTGACTAATATATTAGGAATTCCTAAATTTTATATTAACTACATCTAATATATCAAGTCGTATTTTCCGAATCACCTGCGGCGTGTATATCCGATCAGGACGCCCTGGATCGGGCGGCTGCCCCCGAACGCTTGCGCTGGTTGTTCCGCGCACTCTTGCCCGGCCGTGCGCGACCTGACGGACGGGAGTTGCCGGCGTTGCGCGGTTTCCCTTTCTGGGGCCTGCCTTGCTGCAACGATTCCGCGCGGATGCGCTTGTCGACATCGTAGCCAGCCACGAATTCTTTCTTCAGTTCACGCTTCAGGAGCTTCTCGATATCCTTGAGTAGCTTTTGCTCGTCGATACAGACCAGGGAGACCGCTGTCCCGTCCTGTCCAGCGCGCGCGGTGCGCCCGATACGGTGCACGTAGTCTTCGGGAACGTGCGGCAATTCAAAGTTGACCACATGCGGCAGCTTTTCAATATCGAGGCCGCGTGCTGCGATATCCGTTGCTACGAGAACGCGAACTTTGCCAGCCTTGAAGTCACGCAGTGCTTTGGCGCGCGCACCCTGACTCTTGTTGCCATGGATTGCGTCGGACTCGATACCATCCTGGTTGAGCTGCTTCGCCAGCCGATTCGCGCCGTGCTTGGTCCGCGTAAACACAAGAACCTGTCGCCAGTTGCCGCGCCCGATCATCTCGGACAGCAACTCGCGTTTGCGCCCTTTATCGACCGGATACACCAACTGCTCGACGCGGTCAGCCGTGGTGTTTCGAGCAGCGACCTGAATCTCAGCGGGATTATCGAGAAGATTGTTCGCGAGATCACGAATCTCTTTCGAGAACGTCGCCGAGAACAACATGTTTTGCCGCTCTTCAGGCAGATGCTTGATGATCTGCTTGATGTCGCGGATGAAGCCCATATCGAGCATGCGGTCCGCTTCATCGAGAACAAACATCTCGACGAACGAGAGATCGATGTTTCCCTGCCGGACATGATCTAGCAAGCGACCGGGGGTTGCGATGACTACATCAACACCACGATTGATCTTGGTGATCTGTGGACGCGGGCTCACACCGCCATAGATTTCCATCGCTCGTATCGGGCGATACTTGCCGTAGGTATGAACGCTTTCGTTTACCTGGGCGGCAAGCTCGCGCGTGGGCGTCAGGATCAGCGCACGCACTCGACGTGGGCCTGTGGGAGCATCTCCGAGGATCTGCAGCATCGGTAGCGTAAAGCCCGCCGTCTTGCCTGTGCCCGTCTGGGCGCCGGCGAGAATATCGTGACCTTCGAGAATATGAGGAATGGCCTGGCGCTGAATAGGCGTAGGCTTTTCGTAGCCCTGCTCTTCGACAGCACGAAGCAAGTCGGCCGAAAGGCCGAGTTCGTTAAATAACATTGGATTGTCTCCGGGTCGCCTGTTCCGACGTGCCAACGAGTAAGAACAAGTGGCTTGCGGTCCGGTCCAGACTGGAATTTATAAGTGACTCCGAGCACGCCGAATTGCGGGGTCAGAGTGAGTGGCGCAGACCGAGGTGCGCCAAGACGGGGCGGACTGTAACAGAAAGCGCCTTGAATACCAGTAATTTCTGTTTAGTCTGGGACCTTCCCCAGCAATGCTTCGTAGCGCGGCTGTCCGTGCAGGTTCTCGAGATCCTTGTCGTTCCTCATCCATCCCGGACTGGCCGTGCCATGTTCAATCGCTCGCTCGAGGTAATCCAGCGACTCCTCCACCCTGCCGAGCGTCGCGTAATTGCACGCCACGTTATAGAGCACGATTGAGTCATTCGGGTCGATTTCCAGGGCACGCCGCAGCCAACGATCAGCGCGCTCAACCTGACCAAGCAAGATCAACGAGCCAGCCCCGAGATGTAACGCCCGGACATCGTCCGGGTGCCATTCAAGGTGCCGCTCGACCACTTCAATCGCTTCGCGAGCCTCAGCCATGGCTTCATCAATGCGGCCCTCTCCGCGCAAGATCTGCACGCGCAACAACCTCGACTGGTAGTCATCCGGATTGACGGCCGCGGCTTTTGTAAACCATTCTGCGGCCCCGTCCATGTCGCCCTGGTGAAAACGAGTGCGCGCGAAATAATAGTAGGGTTCGAATAACGCGGGTTTGAGATCAATCGCCTTGCCCAGCTCCCGCTCCGCATCGTCGAATTCCTCTCGCGCGAGATGCGCCAGCCCGGCCGACGCGTGCGCCTCGGCCGAATCCGGATCGAGCTCCAGCGCCTTCTTGCTCGCTTCCCTCGCTTTTTCCGGAAAGTCAGGATCCGGATCGGCATACATGATGGCGAGCGAATACGCCTCAGCAAAGCCAGCCCAGGCCGCCGCATAATTCGGGTCCCTATCGATTGCCTGTTGAAACATCTGGCGCGCGTGTTCGATATCGACTTTGCGAAAGCGATTCAGGAATTGCCTTCCGCGCAAATAGAATTCGTAGGCCATCACGTCGCAACAAGTCGTTGTTGTCACGGGTACCAGGGTTTGCAGAAGGGACTCCCCGATCGAGGTGGCGATCTCATTCTGAATCGCGAAAATATCTTCGATATTGCGATCGAATGTTTTCGACCACAGGTGGAACCCATCGGCGACGTTAATTAACTGGGCAGTGACCCTGAGCTTGTCCCCTGCTTTGCGGACGCTGCCTTCCAGAATCGACTTGGCACCCAACCTCCTGCCGATTTGCTGTACATCACCGGTCGAACCGCCGTATCGAAACGAAGACATACGAGATACGACCTTGAGTGATTCAAATTGTGTAAGCGCGTTGAGAATTTCTTCAGCGATGCCCTCGCAGAAATGCCCCTGGTCCTGCTCCGGACTCATGTCGGTAAACGGCAGTACGGCGATAGACGGATCAGCGGTTAATTTCTCCCTGTTCGCACGGGACGTGGTTCGGTGTATTCCAGTCGGCTCTATGTCGAACATCCAGGCTAAAACAACCGCGATCGGAAATCCGACGATCGACACAATCACGAGCGCCCTCATGACCCATTCGGGCAATCCCAGTGGACCGAACGTTACTTCCCCTATCTGCAGAAGAACCCATGCAACGATCGCGTAGGTAACAACGACGGGGTAAACCCTGCGGCGCAAAAGCTCCGCCGAGAATCCGGACAATATCGAAAACGCACGCTTCTTCATGTCAGTTCCAGATTGCCCACGGCTGTCATTGTACGCCTGTACCGTTAAGGATTTGCCCTAAGGCCCATCTTTTCGACCATCGCGTCGTAGCGCGGGTCACTCCGCAAGTTTTCGAGGTAGCGGTCACCCAGAACCGTCTGCAACCCCGTATCTCGGCTGGCATAGGCCGCGTCCATAGCGGCAAATGCCTCTTCAACTTCTCCGCGCACGGAGTGGACCAGAACGAGCTGATAATCCCAGCCACCGTCCTTAACCGCCGTCAGCGCTTCCGGCAGGTTCGGACCAGAGATGCGCGTCTGGCTCCGTCTCAATCAACTGCGCGGTAATCCGGATTTTCTTGCCCGATTTTCGAACGCTGCCTTCGCGTACATGACCGACATTGAACTCTCGTTCAACATTCTTCTCGAGCTTCAGGCCGTCGGGCGTCATCTCGAACGCCCAGGCGAAGAAAATCGCAAGCGGAAAACCGAGTATCAGGAAGAACGCGAGCGCGGAATTGACCCAGTCCGGCAAATGGAGAGCCGGAGCCAGGGTATCGCCCGCCTGCAACAGCAACCACGCCAGCACGATGTAGGCGATGCCAACACGAAAAACGTTGCGGCGTTTGAGTTCGGCAAACAGTGTCATGGCCGGTATCCTACCCTATTCTAGGACCCGGTATGCGACGTACATTTAGACGAAACCTGGCCCGCCTGGGCGAACAGAATCTTCGCAAATATGAGCAAACTCTGCTTGATTTATCCATAATGCGCTTATGAAAAAGCTTCACTCCCTCGCATACCTGTTTGCGCTCATCCTCACGGTGCCCGGCCTCGCAGCAGAAGCTGAAGAGTTACATCCACTGATGACCAGCAAATACTG
>JBFFOS010000138.1:0-7154 GCA_041574375.1 Woeseiaceae bacterium | reverse complement strand
CAGACTGTAGGGAATCCCTGAGTCATCGGCTGCTTTTGCCACGGCCGGCTCTCCATCGCGATGAAACAGTCGGTTCGCGCCTGTCGGCGCAATCATTAGAGGCAAATCGACAGGCTGCCCGAACAATGTCGACCGGGTGTCGATGGAACTCACATCGGACAAGTGCGACGGCAGCAACTCGTAGTCATTGTAGGCATCCGTGTTTCTGCGCAAAGACCATTCGTCGTCGGCACCACCGTCAAGGTAATGAAAGACCGGCGCCGGCAGCTTACGTTTTGCAATGCGCCGAAAATCCATGATGTTGAAGCAGCGATTTATTCCCATCGCTCAGATTATGCCGTATGACTCAACTCGGTGCTGGATCTCAATGCTTGGCTCGCGGCGGCAACCCTGTGTGTTGCGATAATGCTTTACCTTTGCGAACTCGCTTCTCGTGCGCCGCTGCGGTGTTCTTCCTGCGCGCCGAGCCGCGCACCTCCTCGTCGCGAGGCTGGTTTGCCGGCACGAGTTGTTTCTCACCCGATCCGATCAGGTGGCCGAGCCCCATTTCTCTCAGGGCCTGACGAATAAGCGGCCAGTTGTCGGGATCGTGATAGCGCAGCAGCGCCTTGTGCAGCCTTCGTTCCTCGGGGCTTTTGACGGTTTCGACAGTTTCACTCTTGTAAGTCACTTTGCGCAGCGGATTCTTGCGCGAGTGATACATGGCGGTCGCGGTCGCCATAGGCGATGGATAGAACGCCTGCACCTGGTCCGCGCGAAAGTCATTCTGCTTCAGCCACAACGCGAGGTTGACCATGTCTTCATCCGTGGTGCCGGGGTGAGCCGCTATGAAGTACGGTATGAGATATTGCTCTTTGCCGGCTTCTTTCGAGAACTGGTCAAACAATTCCTTGAAACGATCGTAAGTACCAATTCCCGGCTTCATCATCTTGTCGAGCGGTCTGCTCTCGGTATGCTCAGGCGCGATTTTCAGGTAGCCGCCGACATGATGCGTAACAAGCTCCTTGACGTATTCGGGGTCTTCGACAGCGAGGTCATAGCGCAGGCCGGAGGCGATAAGAACTTTTTTGACGCCCGGCAACTCACGGGTTTTGCGGTAAAGCGCAGTAAGCGAGGAGTGATCGGTATCGAGGTTGCTGCAAATGCCGGGAAAAACACAGCTCGGGCGCCTGCACGCGGCCTCTATCTCGCGGCTCTTGCAGGCGAGTCGGTACATGTTCGCAGTCGGACCACCAAGATCGGAAATGACGCCCGTAAAGCCGGGCACCGTGTCGCGAATCTTTTCGACTTCTTCCAGGATCGATTCTTCAGAGCGATTCTGAATGATGCGGCCTTCGTGTTCCGTGATCGAGCAGAATGTACAGCCACCGAAACAACCTCGCATGATATTCACCGAAAAACGGATCATCTCGTACGCGGGGATGCGCGCATCGCCGTAAGCTGTGTGCGGCACTCGCGCAAATGGCATACCAAAGACGTAGTCCATCTCATCAGTGGTCAGGGGCAGAGGCGGTGGATTGATCCACAGGTCTCTATTGTCATGTGCCTGCACCAGCGCCCGGGCATTTCCGGGGTTCGTTTCCAGGTGCAGCACCCGGTTCGCATGCGCGTACAGAACCGCATCATTGCGGACTTTTTCGAATGACGGCAACCGGATGACCGTCTTGTCACGATTGCGCTTTGCATCGGGCACAAAGCGCAGAACCTCCTGATCGTCGGGTACTTCAGCCTGCTGGGCGGCGCACTCGGCTTGATCCTGTGTGTTTACGTAAGGGCTGACGATCTGGTCGATTCGGCCGGGGCGGTCGATCCGGGTCGAGTCAATTTCCCACCAGCCGTCTGGCGTCGCCCTGCGAATAAAAGCGGTACCCCGAATATCGGTTATGTCTTCGATAGGCTCGCCGCGAGCGATCCGGTGCGATAGTTCCACAATTGCACGTTCCGCATTACCGTAAAGCAAGAGGTCGGCGCCGGCATCGAGCAATATCGAGCGCCGTACAGCGTCCTGCCAATAGTCGAAATGGGCAATCCGGCGGAGTGATGCTTCGATACCGCCGAGAACCACCGGCACATCGCGATAGGCTTCCTTGCATCGCTGCGAATAGACGAGTGAACAACGATCAGGGCGCTTGCCGCCAACACCGCCCGGCGTATAAGCGTCGTCATTCCTGACTTTCTTGTCCGCCGTGTAGCGATTGATCATGGAATCCATGTTTCCCGCGGCGACACCGAAATAGAGATTCGGCTTTCCCAGCTTCTCGAAGGCGTCTTTTGTCCGCCAGTCCGGCTGCGCAATGATGCCGACACGAAAACCCTGCGCTTCCAGCAGTCGCCCGATAATCGCCATGCCAAATGAGGGGTGATCGACATAGGCGTCGCCTGTGACGATGACGATGTCGCAGGAGTCCCAGCCGAGGACATCCATTTCTGCACGCGACATTGGCAACTGCGCCGCCGTGCCGAAGCATTCAGCCCAGTATTTGTTGTGGTCGTATAATGCGGTGGCAGGTGCAGGCATCGGTCGGTATCGGCTTGGGAATCGGCCATTATAGCCACTCTTTGATGTCCACCATGTGACGATCGACTCGACTACCCGCGGCCCGGCGCACGAAAGTGGCTGGCAGCTTTCATTTGGGGCCGGCAAATTTTCAGCAGCAATCTTGGTCCCAGGCCTGCTAAAATTATCTGCTTTGCCCAGGAACCCACAGGCACCCTTATCGATGAATACCGACGTCAACAACCAGGCGCAGAACCGTGCCGTCGCCATGTGGCTCCTGATCTGCTGTGGGCTCGTATTCGTCATGGTGGTTCTGGGTGGCTTTACGCGCCTGACCGGGTCGGGCCTGTCGATGGTCGACTGGCGTCCGTTGATGGGCTTCCTGCCACCAATGAGCGATGCGGAATGGCAGCGCGTATTCGAGATGTACCAGCAAAGCCCGGAATTTCAGAAGGTAAATTCCGCTTTTGGCGTCGAAGAATTCAAGGACATTTTCTGGCTTGAGTACCTGCATCGCCTGCTGGGCCGCACCATCGGCCTCGTATTCTTCGTGCCATTCGTGTTCTTTTTTGCCAAGGGCTACATTCAGCGCCGGGAATGGCCCAAGTACGCGCTGATGTTTGTACTCGGCGGGATGCAGGGCCTGCTTGGCTGGTACATGGTCAAGAGCGGCCTCGTCGATGTGCCGCATGTCAGCCAGTACCGATTGACGGCACACCTTGTCGCCGCGTTCATAATTTACGCCTACATGTTCTGGGTCGCTATGTCGCTGCTATTCCCCCGGCCACGTGATGCAAGCTCGCACAGCTGGTACGGCAAGACGCTCGCCCTGTTCATTGCCATCTCCACAACCGTGGTATCGGGTGGATTTGTTGCGGGCCTCAAGGCCGGCAAGATTTACAATACATTCCCGATGATGGGTGACCACTGGTTCCCGCCGGGTCTTTTTGCGCTGGAACCATTCTGGCGAAATTTCTTCGATAACATGACAACAGTGCAGTTCGATCATCGCTGGCTCGCAATCACGACCTTCGCGCTCGTTGTCATATACTGGTCTAAAGTACGCAAGAGCGATCTTCCGCAAAGGGCCCGGGCTGCCGTGAATGCGCTGCTGCATACAGCAGTACTTCAGATTGTGCTTGGCATCGCTACGCTTCTGATGGCCGTCCCCGTTATACTGGGCGCCACGCACCAGGCTGTTGCCATGTTGCTGTTTACTGTCGCCTTGTACCTCGTTCATGCATTAAGGAGAGTCTGATGCAGGTTTGTTTCGATCAGGACCTCATTGTTCGTTATGGTGGCCGCGGGCCACGCTACACCTCTTACCCCACGGCACTGCAGTTCAATGACCAACTGACGGCTGATGACTACCGCGCCAAGGCGCAGGAAAGCAATGACAGCGATGTGCCGTTGTCACTCTACATCCATATCCCGTTCTGCCATTCGCTCTGTTACTACTGCGGCTGCAACAAGATCGTGACGCGCAACGAAGAACGTGTCGCTCGTTATATGGAAATGCTGTATCGCGAAATCGAGATGCAGTCCGAGCTTTTCGACAGATCTCGCAAGATTGAGCAGCTGCATTTCGGTGGCGGGACGCCGACTTATCTCGACAAGGAACAGCTCGGTGCGCTCATGGACAAGCTTCGAGGTGCCTTCAATTTCGATGAAAGCGAGGAGCGCGAGTTCTCGATCGAAGTCGACCCGCGCACAGTGGACGGCGAACGTATCCAGGAACTCTGGGATCTCGGCTTCAACCGCCTTAGCCTCGGCATCCAGGACTTTGACGAGAAAGTACAAAAAGCCGTCAATCGCATCCAGTCACTCGAGGAAGTCAAAGCGCTCATGAAAAGCGCGCGCGCAACAGGCTTCGGCTCCATATCGTTTGACCTGATTTATGGCCTGCCACACCAGACAGTCGACACGTTCAACAACACGCTCGATATCGCCATCGCGATGAAGCCGGACCGGCTGGCCGTGTATAACTATGCGCACCTGCCGCAGCGGTTCAAGGGCCAGCGCATGATTAATGCGGATGACATACCGGCGCCGGAAACCAAGCTGGACCTTTTGCATCACACGATCGACAGACTCTGCGATGCCGGCTACATCTATATTGGTATGGACCACTTTGCCCTGCCCGACGACGAACTCGTGCTGGCGCGCCAGGACGGCACGCTGCAACGCAACTTCCAGGGCTACTCGACTCATCGCCAGTGCGACCTGATATCGCTCGGCGTCAGTGGCATCGGCAGCATCGGCAACATGTTCGCGCAGAACGCGGTTTCGACCATCGAATATGAGCAGATTATCGAGAGCGGTGAATTACCTATCAAGAAAGGCCTGCTCGTCGATGACGATGACCTGATCCGCGCTGCCGTCATCCAGGACCTGATGTGTTACGACAGCCTGTCGTTTGACGAGTTCGGCAAGAAACACGGCATCGATTTCCGTGAGTACTTCGCGAGTGAAATCGGCAAACTCAATGTCCTCGAGGACGACGGTTTGATCGAGCTGGATGACGCCGGTATCAGCATTACGCCGAGCGGGCGACTGCTGCTTCGCAACATTGCGATGACGTTTGATCGCTACATCGACCTCGAAGAGAACGATAACCGGTTCTCCAAGGCGATCTGATAAACGGCACAAAGGCGGCGCGGAACAAGTGGCCGAACACGCCTCGCGTGTTCAGTTGCAGTCACGTATGTCCACCTCTGTGCCAGCTCGGCTATAGATTCGGCCACTTGTTCCGCGCCACCTTCTCCGAGTCTTTACCAGAGCCGGCCTGCTGATATGGTGTCGGGGCGTCGGGGAGAGCATCCCCGAATCTATAGCCGAGCTGGCAACGCGAACAAAATACGCGATGAAGACGGAACTCGCGAGGCGTGTGAGGGGGTGCTCTCCGCGACGACTCTTTCTGTGTTTGCGAGGTCTAGCCGACCTCGGTTAACCAGCCGTGGGTATCGGTTGCCAGTCCGAACTGAATATCCTGCAGCGCTTTCTGCAGTTTCGCGCGATTCGGACCCGGCTGGCCATCGCGCACCGGGATTTCCTCACCGTTGTAAACGAGTACACCCACCGGTGACAGCGTGGCGGCCGTGCCCGACAGGCAGGCCTCATAAGTGCCGATCTTCTCAAGCAACTCTTCCACCGTGAACGGTCTCTCGCTGATCGTGTAGCCAAGCTCCGCGCCGAGTTTCAGGATCGAGTCACGGGTCATGCCGTGGAGGAACGAGGTATCGAGTGACTTCGTCAGGATTTCGTCATCGCTGATCAGGAGGAAGTTGGCCGCACCTGTTTCCTGGACATCGCCATCGGGGCAGAACAGAACCTGGTCAACACCGTATTTCTCTTTCGCATCGAGCGTCGGCCCCAATGCAGCCGCGTAATTACCGCCTGTCTTGGTGCTGCCCAGCTGTTCGGTGGTTCTTGGCTGCTCCGCGACCAGCAACTTGAGCGCAGCCGCACCGCCCGCAAAATAATCACCGACCGGCGACGCCAGTACATAGAGAATCGCCTCGTTCGATGGCGCTGCCGCCGCGCCAATGTTTTCGAGCGTACCGATCAGCGTCGGCCGCAAGTACAGCGATGCGGGCGGTTCGGGAATATCGGCAAGATTGTGATGCACTACATCGATAACCATGCCAGTCAGAAGATCGGTCTCCGGAATCGGCAGACGCAGCGATGCGGCGCTGCGTTGCATGCGGGCGACATGATCGTGCAACCTGAAAATACGGCCCTTCCCGTCACTCCAGCGATACGCCTTGAATCCTTCGAAACAGGTGCTGGCGTAATGGAAGACATGGGCGGCCGGGTGCAGCGACAGGGGCGCCAGCGGTTCGATAGACGGCGCACTCCAGGCACCATTGGAATATCGTGCGATCGCGAGTCGACCGCAAAATTCTGTACCAAAAGGCTTCATTGTGATGACTAGCTCGAGGGTTTTTTGATGGAACTACTTTGCCATTAACCTGCGCCGTATTACCAGCAGGAATATCACGTATTCGCACAATTCTACGGACCGGCAAACACCAGCTTCTCAGAAACTCGGTGGCGTGCAGGCGCTGATCAGCTCACAAGGTTCACTGCCGGAGTTGCGAAACTGATGCGGCTGGCTGCTCTTGAAATAGTAGGCGTCACCAGGGCTCAACACCGTTGTTTCGCCGCCAACCGTTACCTCCAACCGCCCCTTCAGGACAATGCCGCACTCTTCACCTTCATGGATCAAAGCGTGTTTTCCCGTGCCGGCCCCGGGCTGGTAGCACTCCTTCAGTAATTGGATAGCCTTGCTCGCGAGATTCGACCCCACCTGGCGGTAGGAAACACCACCCTCCGCTATTTCAACAAGTTCATCGGCCCTGTAAAACACGCGGTCGTGCACCTGCATGTCGTCGGCAAAAAATTCCCCCATACTCATCGGCACACCATCGAGAATCTTCTTTAGCATGCTGACGGTCGGATTGAGCTTGCCGGCCTCGACCTGTGAAATCGTGGCGTTTGCCACGCCCGACTGGCGCGCCAGCTGCCGTTGTGAGAGCCGCAGATGCTGGCGGATAGCTCTCAGGCGAGCACCGATATCCTGATCCATGGGCAACTCCGTAGAATCTGTTTACTAAAGTAAACATTTTCGTCGTATGCACCATTAAAATCAATGAGT
>JBFFOS010000137.1:0-7162 GCA_041574375.1 Woeseiaceae bacterium | reverse complement strand
GCCTTGACAGAGTCCCGTCAGGGGCTACAATTTCCGGCCTTCCGCGGGAATAGCTCAGTTGGTAGAGCGCAACCTTGCCAAGGTTGAGGTCGCGAGTTCGAGCCTCGTTTCCCGCTCCAAACGCTCGCAAGGCCGCCTTAAAGGCGGCCTTTTTGCGTTTGAGGAGTAGGCTCGGCTGACACTCAGCTACAAATCCTGTCTCCGCCGCATTCGGCGCGCCATTGCCCAGACGCATCGTTTGAGCGTTGGCCGGCGCGCCGCTTTTCCCGCTCCAGACAAGCACAGGGCCCCTTCGGGGCCCTGTTTGTTTGAAGCAGAGTCGTCAGTCGAGGGTGATCGAGTCGATCGGTATCCGAGCGCTGGCGATGTGTTTCGCCGCCTCGCGCGCCTCGGTCCACACCAGCACCAGGTCGTCACCCGAGATCGCCATTTGCGGCACGGACCGCGCAGGCGCGCTATTCGCAACGGGCACTACAGGGCCCATCGTGCCGTCGCGCGCCACCCGGCGCAGAACGAGATTGCCGCGTCCGCCCGCATCGGCCTGAAGCCAGCTCACCACCGCGGAACCGTCGGCCGGCATGACGACGTCGACGTGCCCCAGCGCCCCGTCTGCGGCCAGCTCGAGGGGCGGACCGAAGCTCGCCGCGCTGTCATCCGAAAACCGCAGCTGGACAGCCGGTCCTTCGTTCGGGACCGAGAACCACGCGGCCGCCAGGTCGGCCCCGCGCGCCGCTATCGCGGGTCCGTTCACCGGACAGCCGGCGATCTGCCAGTTGTCCTCGTTGAGCGGTACACCCGGCTGCCAGCGGCCGTCAAGGTGACGGGAGACGTAGATATCGCGGATTTCTTCGACGGTCCGGTCGCGATAGACGGCGACCGGGCCCGAAGCGGCCACGGTGACATCGGTCTGGCAGCAATCGCAGATCAGGTCGTCAATTTCCTGCTCGTGGTGGAGGGCATTGTCGGCATCGATGGCCGCGCTGCGCAGCGTCATGCCCGACACAGCCGGATCACCACTGTCGTTGCCCGTCTTGCGGCCGTCGAGCCAGATTGCTGCGGCCTTGCCTTCATACGGGTATACCGACACGAAGCCGTGTTCCGTCGGCGTACCGTCGGTGTGTGGCTTCGCGGCATCGGACCAGCTCTGTCCAGCGTCGAACGACTGTGCCATCACCACGTGATAGGAGTAGGTGAGGGGGCCCGCCATCTCCAGCCAGTGCGCAACCCAGTGCTCGCCGGTGAGCGCGGTAACGGCCGGCATGTCGGCCCAGTTGACGAACATGTCCCTGCCGGACACGACTGCCTGTGGAGGACCCCAGGTGCCGTCTGTGAACGTGGAGTGCCAGAGCGTCGTTCCGGCATCGTCCGGTTCCATCCAGCTGAGGACGAGCGGTTTGCCGGAACCGCCCGACAGGCGGGGCCCTGCCGCTTGCGTACCGGCGGGAACGGCCAGGGTATCGGTCTCCGCTTGCTGCGGCGAAGTGGGCGCCGAGCACGCCGAGAGCATGACCAAGAGAACTGCAACTATTCTGTTCATCTGCCAATTATGCAGTCTGATGAGACGAACGTCTCTATTCGGGACAACCGCAAATTGATTCTGGGCGGCGGGACTGTATACTGCGTCGCCTGCTCGTCCTGTGGTAGTTTAGTCCCGCAAGGTTCCGACACCGCGCACCGAGGCTAGGTGGCAGAGTGGTTATGCAGCGGCCTGCAAAGCCGTGGACGCCGGTTCGATTCCGACCCTAGCCTCCATTTTCTTTTCGCGTCGCGAGCCGGAAACCGTTCGGCATCCGCCCACAAGTCGTGACATAATTCGCGAGATCGCCAGCGAGGATGAGTTCTTGCGCAAAACGGCATTAGTCGTCGACGACTCCGAAACAGCACGCCTTGTGCTGCAAAGAATTCTCGAGACCCACGACCTCGAGGTCGCTACCGTGGAATCGGCCGAGGACGCGATCGACTACCTGAGCGAATCCCGGCCCGACATTATCTTCATGGACCACGAGATGCCGGGGATGGACGGCCTGGAGGCCGTGTCCGTGATCAAGGACAATCCGGCCACGGCAACGATCCCGATCATGATGTACACCGCGCAGCAGGGCGAACTGTACGTCGGCCAGGCGCGTGCGCTCGGTGCGATTGGCGTACTGCCGAAGCAGCTCGAGCCGGTTGAAGTGTCCAAGGTTTTAGAGTCGCTGCGGATCATCGGCGAAGATGCGGAGGCTCGTGAGCAACGTAGTGCTGACGAGCCGGAGGCCCGGACGGGTGATTACCCGATTCTCGAGCAATTCGATCAGGACCTTCGCCACATGATCCGGGACCTTTTCGATCAGCAGCGCGACATTCTGCGACGGGAACTCGAGGACAGCCAGGAGATCATCGCACGGCGCGTCGCAGACCAGGTTCGGCACCCCGCAAAGGAAGAGGTGGTTGAAGAAGCGCCCGAGCGGGAGGGCATGCCCAGGCACGCGCTCCAGGCGGCCGTCGCCATTCTTGGAGTGCTCGCGATCATTTTTGCGTTGCTCTTCTGGTATCGCGAAGACAACTGGCGGGAGCTGCAACAAGAGAACGCAGAACTGCAGCGCGCGCTCGAAGTACGCCGGGCCAGTGCCACGCAGGACTCGTTCGAGGTGCGTCAGCAAATAGACGAGTACAGGCAGTCTCTTGACGCAGTGACCATGGCGGCGCTTGATTCGCTCGAGTGGGCCGCGAATCAGTCAGCGCAATACAGTGTCGATGACATGCCGATGGGCGATTTTCGTTTGTCGGTGATCCAGGAGTTGACAAGTCACCTCATGGCGCTGGACTTCCATGGCGTCGTCAGGATCGAATCGCACGTCGGCAATTTCTGCATGACGTTTGGAGGTCCGGACGGGTATGGGCTCGCGGCGCCGGATACGCCTGCGGACGAGTGCGATCAGATCGGCTTCGGACCCAGCGAGGCCTATGAAATGGGTCTGCGCCAGACGGCTGCGTTTGCCAACTTCGTCAGTGCTGCGCGTGCCCGCACCGAGGGGGCAATCCGCTACGAGATCATTTCATATGGCAACACTAACCCGTTGCTGGACTACCCTCCGACACCGGCGGGGCTGAGTGCAGCTGCGTGGAACGAGATCGCTGCAAACAACAATCGCGTGGATATCTCCCTTTATCCGGAGTAGTCGCACGGAGTCTTTGTTGTGGCCCCGCAATCGATGTCCCATAATCCGATCGCGTGCCCGGGTGGCGGAATTGGTAGACGCAGCGGACTTAAAATCCGCTGTCCGCAAGGACGTGCCGGTTCGAGTCCGGCCCCGGGCACCATCTCTACATGGTCGATTTTAATAAAGAGCATAAGCCTGGCTGCTCGAATGGCAGCTTTCTACCCCAAAGCGGCCAATGGGTTAGAGTGGGTCTGAATGACCGCTACTGACCCAAAGCGGTCGTTCACCCCTTATCCATTTCCTGCCTTTTGATCCGTCATACAATACGGACCTTGATCAGCCCGTAATCCGGAGGGACGAGATGATTAAGGCAACACTCGGACAATGGGTAGCCGCAGCTACGAATATCGCTGTGCTTGTCGGTGTTCTGTTAGTCGTATACGAGCTTAGGCAGAATGCAGAGCTCGCTCGACTCGAGATGCTTCAAACTCAGATAGGGGCGTTTCAGCAAGCGGAAGAAGCTTTCTTTGATCCTCGAATAAGCCAAGTCTGGGTCAAGTCATTTACAGAGCCAGAATCCATGACACTCGCCGAAATCAGAGCGATGGATTCTTACATGGCGATACACTTGAACCAAATGTACCGCATTTATGAGCAGGAAAAAGAGGGTCTGGTGGAAAGAGGAGAGACCTTAAAATGGATGCAGGGAGATTTTCCATATCTATTTGGTAGCCGATTCGCGAAAGCATGGTGGGAGGAGTTAGGTCAATATTGGCCATCCGAGTTTGTTGAATTTGCACGCCCTGTAGTGGCGTCTGTAGAGAATGACGAACTCAACGAGAAATACACTCGTTTACAGCGGGCACTTGAGGCCGAATAAGTCTACTTTGGAATCGGCGACCGCCCTTGGCCGTTAGCGGACATTAATATTTATGATTTTTGACTCTTCTGAACGTCCGGTATTGGTGAGAGCGGACATTCGCCCAGGTTGGATGTCCGCTTTCTGCCCCAAAGCCGCCATTCGGCTAGAATCAGTCTGAACGACCGCTTCTGACCCAAAGCAGACATGCGACCATGTTCATTTACAGGCTAGAGAGCGACAATTGAGCAGAGTCCGCCCGGGAGTCTACATTGGATTTGTTTGAGTTCATCCTGATTATTACATCAGTAATTTTCGCACTGGCGGTCGCTCAAATTCTGTCTGGAATGAGCCGCGTAGCTCAATCCACAATCGAGGTTCGACATTTTTTGCCGCACTCCCTTTGGATTGTCAATCTGTTCTTGTTCATCTTCCTGATCTGGTGGGCATCTTGGGAGTTTCGGGGTATCGAGTGGACGTTCCCAAAGTATGCTTACATGCTTATCGCGCCGACGTTGCTCTATCTCTCGTGTTCTTTGTTAATCCCGCAGCAGCTGACTGCAGAGACTGCCGATTTGGAAAAGCACTTCTTTCGCATCCGTCGCCCGCTGTTTGCGTCCTATTTCTTCGCGGCACTAACAGTCATGATCGATGGTAACTTGCTATCCGATGAGGAGTTGTGGCACGACGGTAGATACGGGCAAGCGGCGATTCTAGGAGCAGCGATCGCGGGCTTTGTGACGACAAACAAGAAGGCGCATAAGTTTTTAGCTATCGTAACGATGCTTGCATTTGCGGCGCTAATCACAACCAGATTTTGGAATCCGAGGTAGAGCAATAGCCGCTTCTGGCCGATAGTGGACATTCGAATCACGCCTTTTCAGCGCCTCTGAACGTCCGGTTTGGGTGAAAGCAGTCATTCAGTTTGGACGAAGGTCCGCTGCCTACCCCAAAGCTGCCATTAGGCTAGAGTGAGTCTGAATCGCCGCTACTGACCCAAAACAGCCGTTGAGCGAGAATTACAAAGGCGTGGATTGGCACTTTCCCCACATTATCGAAATTATCGAACGTATTTTGCATCCAATTTTGCAATTCCGCGCATCCGAGGAAAAACACACGACTAGGTGATAGAACTATGATTCGTTACGCGCGAGCGGTAGCTGCAAAGTGTCTCAACTCCTTGCTGCTTGCCCTTTCCATCTTGTTGCTCGGAATTGCTGGACCGGCTGACTCAATCGCAGACGATAGTCGCCAAACCCAGCGCACACGCTTGTTTGTTCTCGGAACGCCGCATCTGTCGAGACTCAAGGACGAATTCCGGCCCGAACTCCTGGATGGCTTAATCGATCGGCTGCTAGGCCTTCAACCGGACGCGATCCTTGTGGAGGCGTTGCCTGGGCCGAGCATCGTGTCTATGGAATTGGAGGGCGGGTCCTTCGATGAAGTGCTCGAGCAATACTCCCGGAGGATGACGGTACCGGGCCGTCGGGCGCAGGAGATCCTCGACCTGTCCTGGTCTGAAGCGTATGGCAAGGTCAACGATCTCGATCGGGGCTGTGATGAAGGGATCACACGCGAGACTTGCATTCTCATCTACCTGGCAGCCTACGACTACGACACGGCGCTTCTCACGTTTTGCGTAGCGCCGGATCCGGAACGCGAGGCGTTCCGCGAGCGCCATGCCGATATCGCCGAGAGCTTCGATAACAGCCTTCAGAGCAGCAACGAGTATTACACCATCGCAAATCGGTTGGCACGGGCATCGGGACGAGCAAGAATCCATCCGGTCGATGCCCATCGCGAGAAGGGGCCGCTGATTGATATTATGGCGGCCAACCCATCGATCGACGCGTTTTTCGAGCGAGTCTTTGGCAACTACTCCGAACATCCCTACGTTGTCGACATGAATGCCCGCGAGCGAGATGCGATCGAGAAAGGTGATTTGCTTCCTTACTATCGCTGGCTAAATGATCCTGCCACGTTGCAGGGTGATTTCGACTTCCAGTGGGCGCCATTTCTCGACAAGGACGACGAATCGCATTTCGGCAAGACGCGGCTTGCATTATGGGAGCAGCGAAATCTGCTGATGGCCGCCAATATCGCCCGTGTCCTCGCCGACTATCCTGGAAAGACTGCTATCTACATAGTTGGAAGTAGCCATAAGCCGTTCATGGATGCCTATTTCAATACCATGAACTGGGTCGAGGTCTTGAGCGCAGAACAGGTTCTGGGCATCGCCGAAGACAAGGGTTCGTAGGCGGCAAGCGGCTGGCCGTTTTCCGCCCTAAACTGGCCATTGGTCTAGAATTGGTCTAGATGACCGCTGCTGACCCAAAGCGCCGATCCCCAATAAACAACACGAGGCTCCCTTGGCAATGAACTCAAGCAAGCTTGATCGATGGCTGACGGTAGGAACTAACCTAGTTGTCTTAGTCGGCATCGTCCTACGCATAGTGGAGATCAACCAGAATTAACGAGTTGGTTCGTATTCAAATAGAGCAGGCGCGATCTGATACATATGTTGCATGGCAAAGGGAGGTCGCGTCAGGCGATCACGTTGCTCCGCTTCTGGCCGATAGCTGCCGTTCAATTTCAACGATTTCAGAGCTTTTGGATGTTCGGTATTGCTGAAAACAGCCATTCAGCCTGGACGAGTGACCGCTGTCCACCCTGAACCGGCCATTCGGGGAGAATCAGCCTGAACGACCGCTAATGACCCAAAGCGGTCATTACTGAATAACTACCGATTTTCCATCGAGTTACTATAATCAGCTTATTGGCGGCGCAAATAATTCATAATCGGCCTTAAATCGGGGGCGGAAAACCATAGGTCTCCGGTGATTGTCGAGGGTTAGGGGACCCCGGTATCCACTTAGCGACGCCACTAACACCTGTCCGCTTGTATTCTGTGCCCACGGGCCTGAGATGAGTTCATATGGATCGAGTGCAATATTTTTTCAAAGAGATCCGTCGACGAAACGTACTTCGAGCAGGAATCATCTACCTGGCTCTTGTGTGGCTAATATTCAAGGTCGCAGAGGTACTGCCGCCGGTTTTCGACATACCAATTTGGTTATTGCGACTCGCAATAGTGTTCCTTGTCGTTGGCTTCCCGATCGTACTCGTCTTGGCGTGGTTCTTCGAGATGTCTTCAACCGGG
>JBFFOS010000136.1:0-7188 GCA_041574375.1 Woeseiaceae bacterium | reverse complement strand
GCCGAGGACCAGGAATCTGCGCCCGAGGGTGTTGCCCCACCCGAGACCCAAGAGACTGCGTCTGACGAACCGGCCCCGGCTGTGCCTGCGCCGGTCATCGAGGATACTCCGGAGCCGGTCGCTGAGGATACTCCGGAGCCGTTCGCTGAGGAGTCACCGCGAACCGCAGAGGGCGGACAGATGTTCCTGCTTGTTACCTACACGGGCGACTGCTGGACCGAAATCTCCGACGCGAGCGGTCGCCGCCTGTTATTTGCGCTCGGCAAAGATGGTCGTACGGTCGAACTAAGCGGTGCCGAGCCCTTCAACGTCCTTTTCGGTAATCCAGGCAATGTCAGCGTGCAGGTCAATGGTGAAGACTACGCGCTGCCGCCGACAAACCGTCCGGATCGCCCGATGCGTCTCACGATTTCCGGTTCCTGAGCCGCCACCCAAACACGGAATGACAGTGAAACCCAGAGCTATACGTGGAATGAATGACATCCTGCCCGGGGTGGCCAGTACCTGGCGGTACCTGGAGTCCGAGGTGCAGGATATTGTGCGGTCATACGGTTACGCCGAAATTCGATTGCCCATACTCGAGTACACGGAACTCTTCAGGCGTTCGATCGGCGAGGTAACCGATATCGTCGAGAAAGAGATGTATACGTTTGAGGATCGCAATGGCGAAAGTCTGACGCTCAGGCCTGAAGCGACCGCGAGCGTTGCCCGGGCGGGTATGACCAACGGTTTGTTGCATAACCAGAAGCAGAAACTCTGGACCTCGGGCCCGATGTTCCGCTACGAGAAGCCGCAGAAGGGCCGTTACCGGCAGTTTCACCAGTTCAACGTAGAGGCGCTCGGCTATGCAGGGCCGGATATCGACGCCGAACTCATCATTATGAGTGCGCGCATGTGGCAGCGCCTCGGAATTGACAGAATCCGCCTCGAGATTAACTCCCTGGGTGTTCCGGAATCGCGAGCACGCTACCGCGAAGCACTGGTTGAGTACTTTTCGGGCGTGAAAAACAGGCTCGATGAGGATAGTATTCGGCGCCTCGAGCAAAACCCGCTCAGAATCCTCGACAGCAAGAACCCGGATATGCAGGACATTATCCAGGCGGCGCCGGTCATGTTGGACTACCTGGATGACGAGTCGGTCGAGCATTTTGCAGGGCTGAAAGCGTTGCTGGATGCGGCGGGAGTAGAGTTTGAGGTGAATCCGCGGCTGGTTCGCGGGCTCGACTATTATTCGCGGACGGTGTTTGAGTGGGTTACGGATGCATTGGGCTCCCAGGGTGCTGTGTGCTCTGGTGGTCGCTACGATGGCCTCGTCGAGAAACTCGGCGGTCGTTCTACGCCGGCTGTTGGCTGGGCCATGGGCATCGAGCGTTTCGTCGCGTTGTATGAGGCCTGTGGTGGTAAAGCACCGTTGACGCAGCCCGACGTGTATATTGCGGCGCTGGGTTACGGCACGCAGGCGCGAGCATTTGCACTGGCCGAGGAGCTGCGTGATCGTATCGCGGGCATTCATATCGAGATGAATCTCGGCGGCGGCAGCTTCAAGTCGCAGATGAAGCGCGCGGACAAGAGTTCGGCGGCATACGCGTTGATCCTGGGTGAGCAGGAGCTTAGCGAAAACCGTATCGGTCTGAAGCCGTTACGGAGCGGTGATGAACAGGAGAACATTGCGCTGGATGATCTGGCCGCAGTGTTGCAGGACAAATTGAGCGGCGCTTAGCCGCGGGATGATAAGGGCAGTTTTGTGGACGACTTACTTTCGGAAAAAGAACAACTTGAACAGATTCGCTCGTGGTGGTCGGAGTACGGCGGCTACGTGATCGGCGGTCTTGGTCTCGGTATCGCGGTGCTCGCGGGCAACAACTATTACCAGAACAGCAAGCTCGAGGCGCAGCTCGAAGGTTCGGCAATGTACGAATCGCTAACGCGGCATGTCGTCTCGGGCAGTCTCGAGGAAGCGGAGGTCGTTGCCAGCGAGCTCGGCGAAAAATACGCCGATACGAGTTATGCGGCCCAGGCGAAACTTGCGATGGCGCGCCTGTATATGGATAAGAATCGCGATCAGGACGCTATTGATGTGCTCAGTGAATTGCTCGCGAACCCGGCTGATGAGGCAATCAAGAATGTTGCCCGTGCAAGGCTTGCACGATTGCTGGCCTACCAGGGCAAATCGCAGGAGGTCGTCGATCTCCTCGAAGGCCAGGAGAGTGAGGCATTTGCCGCGATTTACAACGAGCTGCTTGGCGATGCCTATTACGCTCTCGGCCGTATTGAAGATGCGCAGGCAGCGTATCAGCGCGTACTACTTGACCCAATAGCGCAGGCAACTGTCGACCAACAACTCGTGCAGTGGAAAGCACTGGACCTGCCTGAGGCAGGGGCTGAGGAGCCGGCAGCTGCGGAACCTGAAGCGCCGGAACCAATGGACGAACCGGTGGGCGAGGAGCCGGCAGCAGAGGAACCGGCTGTTGACGAGACAGTCGAACCTGCCGAGGCAGAGGAATAACGCGTGATAAAAGCGGTGCGCATTATCGGATTGATTGCTGTGGGCTCATTGCTCGCCAGTTGCGGGCTGTTCGGCGACAAGGATGAAGAGCTCGAGCCGATGGAACTCGTCGATATCGACCAGGTTGTCAAGGTCAAGAGGATCTGGAGTTCGAAGGTCGGGGGCAAGTCGGAGTTTCTGCGTGTTGCACTCAGGCCGACCACTGATGGCAGCCGTATCTACGCGGCGAGCCAGGATGGCAATGTGACCGCATACGACCCTGAAAGCGGCAAACAGATCTGGCGCAACGAGCTTGATATCGAATTAACGGCAGGGCCGGGTGTCGCTGAGGGCCATCTGGTTGTTACCGCAAAAGACGGATTTGCGGTCTTGCTTGACACCTCGACAGGCGAAGAAAGATGGCGAGCAGACATCGCCGGCGAGTCGCTCGCGCAACCGCTTATAAAGGGCGAGTCGGTTATTATCCAGACCATCGATGGCCGCCTGCAGGCCTTGTCCGTGTTTGACGGCCGCAGTCTCTGGTCGATCGTGCAAACCTCTCCGGCGCTGACCATGCGGGGCTCGTCGAGCCCTGTGAGCGCAGGCAATACGGTCATCGCGGGCTTCGATTCGGGTCGCCTGGTCGCCGCGGATATCGACACCGGCACAATCATCTGGGAGTCATTGTTAGCCCCACCGCAGGGGCGTTCAGACCTGGATCGCCTGTCAGACATTGATGGTTCGATGGCTGTCGTCGGCCAGGACCTGTATGCGTCCGGTTTCCAGGGGCGCGTTGCCGCAATTGCCTCGGAGTCGGGGCAGATCTTGTGGAACCGTGAGATTTCCTCGTATGAGGGCGTTGCCGCTGACTGGACCAGCCTCTACACGGTCACTGACAACGGGGAAATCGTGGCAATGGGGCGCCAGAACGGCAACGAATCCTGGCGCAATGGATCGCTCCTGCGTCGTGAGCCCACACTGCCTGTTCCATTTGGCACGACCGTCGTCGTTGGTGATCTGGAGGGCTATCTGCATTTCTTCAATACGATCGATGGCGAGGCTATTGCGCGAGTCCGCCTTGGCAGTGCAGGGATAACGGCCGACCCGTTCGTTATGGCCAATCGCCTCTACGTTCAGAGCGATAGCGGCCAGATAGCTGCCTACGTTCTGGTCGATGATCGTCCAAAACGCAATGCCGCTGAGAATGCGGAAGACGAATCCTAATTCGCGGCGGTGATGGTGCTATCTGATGCTTCCTGTCATTGCGCTGATCGGCCGGCCCAACGTAGGCAAGTCGACACTTTTTAATCGTCTCACGCGCTCGCGTGACGCCCTTGTCGCCGATTACCCTGGACTGACTCGCGATCGCAACTACGGTTTCGGGAAACTCGGGCCTATCCCCTATATTGTCATCGATACTGGCGGCGTAGCCGGTGGAGAAGAAGGTATCGAGGAGGCGATGGTCGATCAGACCGTCAAGGCGCTGCAGGAAGCAGACATCGCGATCATCATGGTCGATGGGCGCAGTGGAATAACCGCAGCGGACGAGCATGTAGCCGAACTCGCACGCAAGCACGCCAAGAAGACCTGGCTGGCAGTTAACAAGGCGGAAGGCCTGGAGGAAACAACAGCCAACGCCGATTTCTACGGGCTTGGTCTGGGTGATCCCGTCGCCATTTCTGCTTCGCACGGCGATCGTATCAGTGCGCTGATGGATGCGGTTCTGGCCGAATTCGAAGCGCAGGAACCGGCGCCGGAAGCCGACGATGAGCAGGACCTGCGCATCGCCATTGTCGGGCGGCCCAACGTCGGCAAGTCAACGCTCGCGAATCGGCTGTTGGGTGAGGAACGTCTCGTTGTGTTTGACTCGCCGGGCACGACGCGCGACACGGTCGAAGTACCCTTCGAGCGCAATGACCGCAAGTACACGCTCATCGATACCGCGGGAATCCGTCGCAAGGCGCGGGTTAGCGAGGCAATCGAAAAGTTCAGTATCGTCAAGGCACTGCAGGCGATTGAAAAAGCGCACGTGGTGATTTCCGTGCTCGACGCGCAGGAAGGTGTAACGGAACAGGATGTCAGTCTGCTGGGTCTCGTTGTTGAACGAGGCCGGGCACTCGTCGTGGTAACAAACAAGTGGGATGGGCTCTCCGCCGAAAAACGCAAGAAGGTTCGCGATGACCTGGAGCGCCGCTTGCCATTCCTTGATTTCGCCGAGCGCATAACCGTATCGGCACTGCACGGCACCGCAGTCGGCGATCTCTTGCCGGCAGTAGAACGCGCGTACCGCGCCGCGACTCGTGACCTGTCGACGAACGAGCTGACCCGTGAACTCGAAGCGGCCGTCATGGAGCATCCGACGCCACTGGTTCGTGGGCGCCGCATCCGCCTGCGCTACGCACACCAGGGCGGGCGCAACCCGCCTGTCATCGTTATTCACGGTAACCAGACATCAAAACTGCCCGAGTCCTATCGGCGTTACCTGATCAATCGCTTCCGCAAGGCTTTCAAACTCAAGGGCACACCCGTACGGCTGGCGTTCAAGACAGGCAAAAATCCGTACGAGGGCAAGCGCAACAAACTGACGCCGCGCCAGGAACGCAAACGGGCGCGCCTGATGAAGCGCGTCAAGAAGTAACCGCAACCGCTATACTTGGGTGAAACCAGGGGATGTTATGAGTTCGGCACGACGCATTTTTACCTACGACGGGCAGTTTCGCATGCATCGTGCCGGGTATCTCGAGTCGCCGACGCTCGCTTACGAGACCTGGGGCGAACTGAACGAGGCACGTGACAACGCCATCTTGATTTTCACGGGTCTGTCGCCGTCAGCGCATGCATCTTCCTGTGCCGTCGATCCGACGCCGGGTTGGTGGGAAGAGATGATCGGCACGGGCCTGCCTCTCGATACCGATCGGTTCTTCGTCATCTGCGTCAACTCGCTCGGCAGTTGTTTTGGCTCGACCGGGCCTGCGTCGGTCAACCCGGAAACCGGCAAACGCTACCGGCTGAGCTTTCCCGTCCTGACACTCGAGGATGTTGCGGAGTCTGCCTGGTTTGTCGTGCAACAGCTCGGCGTCGACGTTCTGCACACGGTTATCGGCTGCTCGATGGGTGGTATGAGCGGGCTCGCATTCTGTTTGCACCACCAGGAAAACGTACGATCGTTCATCTCGATCTCGTCAGGGACGAGGGCATTGCCGTTCTCGATTGCCGTGCGCTCCTTGCAGCGCGAGATGATTCGCTCGGATCCGAAGTGGAAAAAAGGTCAGTATGAAGTAGGCGACCCGCCCATTACCGGTCAGCGTCTGGCGCGCAAGCTCGGCATGATTACGTATCGTTCACCCGAGGAGTGGGTGCAACGGTTCGGTCGAGAACGGTCGACCGACCATGCGCGCATCGAAGATCAGTTTGTTGCGGAATTTGCGGTCGAGTCTTATCTCGAAAATGTTGCCCAGAAATTCACGGGTGCGTTCGACCCCAATTGCTACCTGTACCTGTCGCACGCGTCCGACCTGTTCGATCTCGCGGAGTATGGTGGCTCACTGCAGTCAGGATTCAAGCGGCTGCAGCTCGAACGAGCGCTCGTCATTGGTGTGCGCACCGACATCCTGTTCCCGCTCGAGCAGCAACGCGAACTTGCGGAGGGCATCTCTGCTGTATGCAAAGACACACAGCTGGCCGCGCTCGACTGCATTCGCGGGCACGACTCCTTCCTCGTGGATATGGACGCGTTCCGCCCTGTGATCTGCGACTTTATGGGCTAACTTTCCTGTCCGGAAAGGTATACTCCCCGCTAGGTGTTACTGGGGGGTGGCTTTGGGGCAACTATTTGACGAACTGAAACGTCGCAACGTTATTCGCGTTGCTGTTGCCTATGTCGTCTCCGCGTGGCTCGTCCTGCAGGTTGCAGATGTTGCGATCGACAACATCGGTGCGCCCGAGTGGGTGTTTTCCGTATTCCTGCTCGCAGGGGCCGTGTTCTTTGTACCTGTGCTGGTGTTCTCCTGGGCCTACGAAATTACGCCCGAGGGCGTAAAAAGAGAGTCCGAGGTCGATCGCAGCCATTCCATTACGCACCGGACAGGCCGCAAGCTCGACCTGATCACAATCGGCATGCTGGTTGCCGTCGTTGCGTTCGTGATGGCTGAGCGGACGTGGTTTTCGCAGCCGGTGGATGTTGCTGCCGACGCACCCGCGGATTCAACGTCAGAAATTACGGCGACGTCAGCTAGCGAAAAGTCGATTGCCGTGCTCGCGTTCGACGACTTGTCGCCCGAGGGTGACCAGGCGTTCTTTGTCGAAGGGCTGTCTGAAGAAATCCTCAACGTGCTGGCCCAGGTGCCCGGGCTCAAGGTCGCCGGTCGAACCTCTTCTTTCGCCTTCAAGGGTAAGGATTCCGATCTGCGCGAGATCGGTGAGGCCCTGAATGTGGCCCATATTCTCGAAGGCTCGGTGCGCAAAGCGGGGAACAGGATTCGGGTTACTGCGCAGCTGATACAGGCCAGCGACGGGTTTCACCTGTTTTCCAAGACCTATGATCGGGACCTTACTGACGTGTTTGCGTTGCAAGATGAACTCGCGGCCTTGATCGGTGAGGCACTGCAGACAGAGCTGACAGGTGACGACGTTATTCGCACCGTTGCTCAAACCAGCATCGAGGCCTATGACCTCTACCTGCTGGCGCGGCAGCGCATTCATTC
>JBFFOS010000135.1:0-7329 GCA_041574375.1 Woeseiaceae bacterium | reverse complement strand
TACCGCGATTACGGTGCCAACGTCACGCGCTTCCGCGGAAGCCTCGAAGTTCTCGATGCGTTCTTTAATCAGCGTGCTGATTTCAGAAGCTTTGAGTGCCATTTCCTATTCCTCTTTATTTGATCAGTGTTACTTGATCAGACTATTCGCAAGGCCTTCGAGCCTCGCGCGTAAAGATCCATCAATTACGACATCGCCGGCCCGAATCACGGCGCCACCAATGAGGTTTGCGTCTATCTCTGTAGTGACCCGGACGTCGCGGCCCAGCTTTTCCTTCAACGACTTTGCGAGCGCCGCTTCCTGCTCCGCGCTCAATGCCGTCGCAGCGGTTATGACCGCATCGACGGTGTTTTCGACTTTCGCCTTGAGCGCCTCGAAGTGGTCTGCGATCTCTGGAAGTACAACGACCCGACCATTCTCAAGCAGCAGCTTGAGGAAGTTCGTACCGTGCTTGCTGCCACCGGCAAACACCGAACCCTCGCCCACGACCTTTGCGAACAAGTCCTGCAGGAACGAAAGCCGCTCCTCGTCAGTCAGCGCCGGTGCTGCGAGAAACGCAGCTACCTGGCCGTCACTTAGTAGCGCCTTGGCTGCCGCGAAGGATTCCGACAACTCCGCAAGGGCGTCGTTTTCCTGTGCAACCTCGAACGCCGCCTGCGCGTAGGGCCTTGCTACTGTGTTGTTATCAGCCACGGCCTAGAGCTCCTGTGCAAGCTTGCCCAGAATGTCTTCGTGTGCCTTGCTGTCGATCTCGCGATTAAGGATCTTTTCGGCACTCGCAATAGCAATGGCCGAAACCTGGCCGCGCAGCTCTTCGCGGGCCTTGTTGGCTTCCTGCTCGATCTCCGCCTTGGCTGCGGCAAGTTGGCGCTCACGCTCCTTGACGCCGCCCTCTTTGCCATCGGCAACGATTTCGTTCGCGCGCGCATGAGCCTGGTCGAGAATGCCGGTTGCCTGATGGCGTGCTTCATTGACGATCTCGTCAGCCTGCGCCTGCGCTTCAAGCAGTTTCTCCTGGCTCTTGTCAGCAGCAGCGAGACCTTCCTCAATCTGCTTTTGACGCTCTTCGAGCGCATGCATAATCGGCGGCCAGATGAACTTCATGCAGAACCAGACAAACACGATCATGGCGATCGTCTGGCCGATGAGAGTCATATTGATATCCACGTAATGCTCCTTACAGCACTTACAGGGTTTCCGTAGGAGACCGGCCCGGTGGCCGGCGTCGCGCGCCGGGGCGCGCGCCTACATCAAGCGTCTTATGCCGCGCCGGTTGCTGCCTGCAGCTGACCGATGAACGGGTTGGCGAAGGCGAAGAACAGGGCGATACCAACACCGATCATCGCAACGGCGTCGAGCAGTGCGACAACGATGAACATCTTCGTCTGCAGCATCGGAGCCAGTTCAGGCTGACGTGCAGCACCTTCGAGGAAGCGGCCACCCAGAAGGCCCATACCAATACCAACGCCAAGGGCGCCGAGGCCAATCAAGAGTGCGACAGCAATCGCCGTGAAGCCAATAACAGTTTCCATCAGAGTTTCTCCTAAGGAGGGTCGTTTAAGTTAATGTGATTCGGATGCGAGACTGAGATAAACAATAGTCAGCATCATGAAAATGAACGCCTGAAGCGTGACGATAAGGACGTGGAAAACAGCCCAGCCGAAATGCAGGGGCAGCTGCCATATACCTAGCAACGCAATCAGGATGAAGATGAGCTCGCCGGCAAACATGTTGCCGAAGAGTCGTAACGACAGCGATACCGGTTTGGCCAGCAGCGCAACGCTTTCGAGAATGAAGTTGAACGCGATAATAAGCGGCGCGGCGATCAGGCCAAGTCCTTTGGTCGGCGGCGCGATCGGGTGCAGTGTCAACTCACCAATAAAACCCGTCACGCCCTTGTTCTTGATCGTGTAGAAAATAATCAGGAAGAACACGGCAATCGACATGCCGAACGTGATGTTAACGTCGGTTGACGGCACGACCTTCATATACGGGATGCCCACGGCTGCCGACGCCATCGGAATCCAGTCGACCGGGATAAGGTCCATGAGGTTCATCAGAAACACCCAGACGAAAATCGTCAAGCCGAGCGGCGCAATCAGGCTGCTCTTGCCGTGGAACGTGTCTCTGACGCTCGAATCAACGAACTCGACGATAATCTCTACGAGCGCCTGGAATTTCGTTGGCTTGCCTGCCGAGCTCTTCTTGGCGACGCGCCAGAACAGAAAACAGAACAAGAGGCCGAGCGATACCGACCAGAACATCGAGTCGACATTGATCGTCATCGGGTTGCCCGCGCATTGATTCCACACCCATGCGCCTGCCTCGTCCTTGCAGACCTGCAGGTTTTGCAGATGATGCTCGATATAAGCGCTTGACGTGAGTTCGCCGTGTCCGCTTTCAGCTGCCATTGCTGTTGTCCGTTTCCTGTTCCTGTCCGTGGCGCATCAAGAAGCCCGAGAAGGCCACCAACTGCGTCACTATGAATCCTGCAAAAAGCGCCGCTGCGGACAGCGGCCGTACCTGCGTAAACACGAGCGTGAAAAACAGCACGGTCAACGCCAACTTTCCTGCTTCGCCTACCCAGGCCGCCCTCAACAGGGCATGTGCCCCGGGGTCCCGGCGAGGCGCCATCAGCCGCAACGCCAGAAATGCGTTTGGGACGGCGCAGATCAGGCTCCCTAGCAATGCCGAGTAGCCAGCCACGCGTCCGAAAACGCCCAAAAGAGCGGCGGCCAGGACCACGCCAACGAGAAATTGCCACATAACAACCCGGAGAATAGTGAGGTCCATTTCTCTATGCCTCCGGCACTAAAAACGCCACTTCCATCGGTACAAGCCGGCGGTTGGTGGCGCGTGTGGTGTGGGTTTTCCAGGCGGGCCTGCAAATAGCGTGCGCATTATAGAGGCAGGTATAGGGCAAGGCAACCAAAATCCCTATCTCCAGGGCAGCCCTTTGCGGGGCATTTTTCCCGTTATTTTAGGGGGTTTCAGCCTTTTGCTCTCATTGCGACACAGGACACATTTGAGCCCGCGATCTCCGCGTATAAATGGACCGGTCGACCGCTGATTTTTGTGTAGCTATGTTGTTGATTGCAAGTGAATCTGTCCGCACCAACCGCTCTCTGAACGATGTCGTTCGTGAGATGAGCTTTACCCCGAGTTTCTTCGCGAGTCCGGCGACGTTTGCCGAACTGATGCTGGGACAGTCCCGCCGCATCGTGCTTCTTACCGATCAAGACGTGTGCTCCGAAGTTGTGCGAACGCTCAAAACCGCGCTAAATAGGGCACCGTTCGCGGTAATCGTGGCCGCTGACAGGGCCGCGCTAAGGAGCAGCAAACAGGCCGAACTCGTCGACAAGCTTGCCAGTTACGACAATATCGAGTGGGTTGGCCGGAATTTCGACTTCGACAAGCTCAGCGCGTCGGCCCGCCGTTGCCGTCGCCGCATGCTCAAGGTTTCGCGCCAGGCGCTCAGAGACGCCATAGAGAGTGGCCAGATCGTGTTGCGCTACCAGCCCAAGGTGGAGCGCGGTGCCGGTAATGAGTGGCTGACCCGCGAGGCTGAGGCGCTCATCCGCTGGCATCACCCGAAACACGGGCTCATTGGGCCCCTGGAGTTTTTGCCGGAGGCCGAGGCCTTCGGTCTTATGGGTGTGCTAAGTGAGTTCGTGTTGCGGCAAGCGGCGAAGCAGCAGGTCTCATGGCGTGATCAGGGCATTCAGCTCAACTCCTGTATCAACCTCGCGTCAAGCCAGCTCAACAACCCCAATCTCGCTGGAACGTATCGCGACATTGTCAAAGAGGAGGGCCTCGGTCCAGACAATTTCACATTTGAGGTTGTCGAGCAGGACCTTGCGGACCCATCGGCGCCGCATTTAGCTGCGATAAAGTCGCTGCGTAACCATGGTTTTCGAATCTGCCTTGACGATTTCCGCGTCGCATCCTCTTCGCTGAGTACGTTTGAACATCTGCCCTTTGATGAAATCAAGATTCACGCATCGGCGCTCCGCCGAGCACAAAAAGACCCGGTATCGATGGCCGTGCTTGCGGCGGTGACGGGCCTGGCGCACAACCTCGGCATGTCGGTATGCGCGGAAGGTGTCGAAGATCAGGCAACCTTCGAGTTCCTGAGAACGATCGAGTGCGACAAGATGCAGGGCTTCCTGATCTCCGAAGCGGTGCTACCGAACATCATCCGGCGGGTCTATTCGGCAAAGAGCACCGACACCGCCGCCTGATTAGGTGCCAGTCACCCTATTTGATGTGCTTGAGGATTCCGTCGAGTTCGTCGAGGCTGTTGTAGCTGATGACCAGCTTGCCGGCGCCCCTGCTCGTGTGGTTTACGCTCACCTTTGCCCCGAGCTTTTCTGACACCTCCATCTCCAGCAGGCGAATGTCCGCGCTCTGTGCCGGCACCTTCTTCGCAACTTTCGATTTGGGGCCTTCAAGCATGCGTTTCACAAGCCGCTCGGTCTCCCGCACCGACAGGCCCTTTCTGACGACCTGCCGCGCCGCATCATATTGCTGCGTGCCATTCGATATTGATAACAGCGCGCGTGCATGCCCCATTTCCAACTGCCGATCCTCGAGCAGTGGCTTGACCTTGTCCGACAGGTCCTGCAACCGCAGCAGGTTACTCACCGAAGCGCGCGAACGACCAACAGCCTGTGCCGCTTCCGCGTGCGTCAGGTCAAATTCGTGAATCAGGCGATCCAGTGCGCGAGCCTCTTCAAGCGGATTGAGGTTCTCACGCTGGATGTTCTCAATGAGCGCCATGGCAATGGCCGACTCGTCGGGCACCTCACGAATGACGGCTGGAATCTCGGCAAGGCCTGCTAGCTGTGCTGCCCGCCAACGACGCTCGCCGGCGACGATTTCATAGCGTTGCTCGTTGCCCTTGCTGGCTATCGGGCGCGCGACAATGGGCTGCACAACCCCCTGGGCCCTGATCGAATTGGCCAGGTCCTCAAGGGAATCCTGCCGCATGTCGACGCGCGGCTGATACTGGCCACGTTGCAGCAGCTCCACAGGAATCTGCCGCAGCACGTCCCCGCTACCGCCCGTGTTTTCGTCGGCTGCGGCCGGCTTGGCGGCCGGCCTGCTGAGAAGTGCATCAAGGCCGCGGCCCAGTCGTTTCTTTGGTGTCATTCTTTATACGGCCTCTGCCAGGCGCGCATCCTCGCGCCTCAGGATTTCGCCTGCCAGCGCAAGATAGGCAATCGCACCACGCGATGACCGATCATGCTGCAGGATAGGTCGGCCAAAGCTCGGTGCCTCGGCGAGGCGAATATTGCGAGGTACGCAAGTGCGAAAGACCTTGCGGTCAAAATGCTCGATGAGTTGCATGGACACTTCATTCGACAGGTTGATCCGCGGGTCGAACATCGTGCGCAGGATGCCGAAAACCTCGAGTTCCGGATTCACGGAGTCGCGCACCTGCTCAATGGTGTTCAGCAACGAGGACAGGCCCTCAAGCGCGAAATACTCGCACTGCATCGGAATCAACACGCCATCGGCCGCTGTCAGCGCGTTCACTGTAAGCATGTTGATCGACGGCGGGCAGTCAATCAGGATGAAATCATACAGCCCCGCCACCGGCGCAAGCGCTTTCTTGAGCTTCATCTCCCGCCCGATTTCCTGCAGCAGCTTGACCTCGGCGAGCGTCAGATCCTCGTTGCCGGGCAGCACGGCGAAACCGCCTTCGGGCGCGGACATTATCGTGTCGGCAGCCGTCGCATCGCCCAGCAGCACGTCACACGCCGAGTTCTCGAGTTCCATTTTGTTAATGCCGCAACCCATCGTCGCGTTGCCCTGCGGGTCCATGTCTATAAGCAGCACACGGCGTTGCGTGGCTGCCAGCGACGCAGCCAGGTTGACGCAGGTGGTGGTCTTACCCACTCCGCCCTTCTGGTTTGCTACAGCAATTATTCGCGTCATTTACCTGTTCCGTCGCAACAGCACTGCGTGCCGTGAGCCCTCTTCGAGGCCCGGCACATGTAACTCTGTGACTTCAGGACTCCACGGAGCCTTAAGTTGTTCTAGTTCTTCCGCCGGGTAACGCCCCTTCAGCGCTACGAACACCCCGTCCTCTCTTACGTGATGTCCAGCGATTTCCACAAGTCGCTGCAGTGCTGCCAGCGCTCGGGCAATCACGGTATCAAAGCGGTGGCCGGGTGCATAGTCCTCGCTCCTGCCTTTAACGGCAGTAACGTTGTCGAGACCCAGCAATCCGGCCACGTGCTGGACAAACATGATCTTCTTGTTGTTGCTGTCGAGCAAGGTAAATTCACGATCAGGCTCGACTATCGCGAGCGGCAGTCCCGGGAACCCGGGGCCGGTGCCCACGTCCAGAATGTCCCGACCGTGCAGCAATGGCCGCGCTACCAGGCTGTCGAGAATGTGCGCCGTGACCATGTCATCACGATTACGGATTGCGGTCAGGTTGACCTTGCGATTCCACTTCTCCAGCTCGTCCAGCAGCGCCTCGAACCGGGACACCGCGTCGTCATCAACGGGCTGCGCCAGTTTACTGAGCTGCGCTTTCATCGATCAGGTACCGCTGCAGGAACATGATGGTGGCTTGCTGGAATATGTTCTGGTTTTCACGTTTCCGGTATCCGTGTCCCTCATTCAGGGCGTTCATGTACCAGGCGGTATTGCCTTCCGCCCGCAGCGCTTCGACCATCTGCGTGGCCTCGGTCACGGGCACGCGTGGATCGTTCTGGCCCTGCACGATAAGCATCGGGACCGAGATGCTCTGTACATTGTTCAGCGGGCTGATTTTCTCGAGAAAGACCCGCATCGCCGGATCACGCTCATCGCCATACTCCGGACGACGCTGATCCCGACGATAGTCCTGCGTATTCTCAAGAAAAGTGACAAAGTTACTAATGCCCACGTTATCGATGACCGCCTTCAGTCTGTCGCTGAAATGCACCGCGCTCGCCAGCGCCATGTATCCGCCATAGCTGGCGCCGTATACGGCGACGCGGTTGGCGTCGAGGTCGGGCTGCGCTTCGATCCAGTCGAGTAGCGCGCCTATGTCCTTCACCGCGTCTTCGCGCCGGACCCCGTCATCGAGGCCCGCGTAGGTCTTACCGTATCCGCTCGAGCCGCGAACGTTTGGCTGGATTACTGCCGCGCCAAGCGTTGCGACCCACATCTGGTACATGGTCGTGAATACCGGTCGTGCCTGGCCTTCCGGTCCGCCGTGAATGCGGATGATGACCGGGTGTGGGCCCTCGCCCTTTGGCCTGTGAATCCACGCCGGCACTCGCCGGCCATCGAACGTCCGATAGCGCACAAGCTCGGGAGCTGAAAAATCCT
>JBFFOS010000134.1:0-7489 GCA_041574375.1 Woeseiaceae bacterium | reverse complement strand
GCCCAGAACGCACCGCTCGATCTCGACAAATACCAGTCTTTCGAAGGCTTCGTCGACACCTGGTGGGACGAAGAAACCGGGCGCATGCTTGTGCGCGTCGAGGAATTCGATACGCCGTTTATCTACCAGACGTCACTGCCTCGCGGTGTTGGTTCGAACGATATCGGGCTAGACCGGGGGCAGCTCGGCAATACCAAAATCGTCCGCTTCCTGCGCAGCGGACCGAAGATCCTGCTCGTGGAGGACAATCTTCAGTATCGTGCCGACAGCGAAAATGCCAGGGAGCGCCAGGCGATTGATGAATCGTTTGCACGGTCTGTGATCTGGGGTTTCGTTGCTATCGATGATGACGACGATTCGGCAATCATCGATGCGACCGCATTTTTTGTGCGCGACGCGCACGGTGTCGGTGCCCGGCTCGCGATGATGGGCGAGGGCAGTTTCAATGTCGACGACTCCCGTTCCGCGATATTCCTGCCGCGAACGAAAGCCTTTCCAGACAACACGGAAACCGAAGCGATAGTGACGCTGGTTGGGACGCCGACCGGCCAGCACTTGCCACGCGTCATTCCCGACCGGAATGCGTTGACCGTGCATGTGCATCACTCGTTCATTCGGCTCCCTGACGACAATTACGAACCATTGCCCTACGAATCACGTAGTGGCGTCACCGGGCTGCGCTATGACGACGGCGGTTTCCTGGACTACGCCACGCCAGTCGGCGATGCACTGATCCGCAATTTTGGGCGGAGGCATCGCCTTGAGAAGGTCGATCCCGCGGCCGAGCTTAGCGAGGCGGTCGAACCGATTGTTTACTATCTTGATCCTGGTGCGCCGGAACCGGTGAGGTCCGCTCTGCTTGAGGGGGCCCGCTGGTGGGCACAGGCGTTCGAGGCTGCTGGCTATAAGGACGCGTACCGGGTTGAGATGCTCCCGGACGGCGCCGATCCGATGGATGTGCGTTATAACGTGATCCAGTGGGTACATCGCGCGACGCGCGGCTGGTCCTACGGTTCTTCGGTCCTGGACCCGCGAACGGGCGAGATACTCAAGGGCCATGTATCGCTTGGCTCCCTGCGCGTACGCCAGGATTACCTGATAGCGGAAGGCTTGCTTGCACCCTACGTAGACGAGACGGTACCGCCCGAGATGCTCGAGATGTCGCTGGCGCGTATTCGCCAGCTGTCGGCGCACGAGGTCGGACACACGTTGGGTTTCGAACACAATTTCGCGGCGAGCACACAGAATCGGGCGTCGGTCATGGACTACCCCTTCCCCCTTGTGAAAATAACGGCAACCGGTGAACTCGACCTGTCTGATGCTTATGACGTTGGTATCGGTGAGTGGGACAAGCGTGCGGTGCTGTATGCCTACCAGGACTTTCCAGAGGGTGTTGACCGCGATGCTGCGCGTCGGCAAATAATGGAGGACACGATTGGACAAGGTTTCAAGTATGTTGCGGATACCGATGCCCGCTCGGTATCCACATCGCATCCGGACGGTAATCTCTGGGATAACGGCGCGGATGCGATCCAGGAGCTCGAACACCTGATGAAGGTCCGGGAAATTGCCCTGCAGCGGTTCTCGGAACGCAATATTCGCATCGGCCGTCCGCTGGCTACGCTCGAAGAGGTCCTGGTGCCCATCTATCTTCTGCACCGCTTCCAGATAGAAGCCGTCGGCAAGCTTATCGGTGGTCAGTACTTTACGTACCGCCTGCGTGGCGATGCGCAGGAAGGTGCACGCCCGGTTCCGGTCGCCAGGCAGCAACAGGCGATTGATGCTTTGCTGGCGACTATTGATCCGGCGGTGCTGCGACTGCCACAGGGTCTCGCCGATCTGATAACGCCGCGCGTACCGAACAATCCGAAATCGCGCGAGACATTTACCGGGGCAACGGGCATTAACTTCGATCCGGTCGCGCCTGCGCAGAGCGCAGTTGCATTGACGTTACGCGTGTTGCTCGACCCGACCCGGGCTGCTCGACTCGAACGCGCCGGCGCACCGGGTTTTGACGCGGTCATAAACGGCTTGCTTGCGGCAACGTGGTACGCCGATGCACGCACTGGTATCGATGCGCTCGTAGAGCGGCAGGCCAGCTTGCAGGTGCTGTATGGGTTACTGCGCCTGGCGTTTGACGCGAGCGCTGACAATAATGTACGGGCGCGCTCCCTCGCTGCGGTGCAGGAACTCGATGGGTGGCTCGCAAGACGTTCGCCGCGCGATAAGGCCATGCGCGCGCACTATGCGTTTGCCCGGTACGAAATAGATCGGCTGCAAGATGACCCTGCAGCGCTCGAAACACTGGTGCCCGCGACATTGCCGCCGGGCTCCCCCATAGGTTCGTATTCAGAATAGGCCGATACCGATGTCCACAACCGTTACCGTTCTTATTGTCTACCTCGGGATTCTCGCGGCGCTTGCGATCTGGAGTCGCCGGGAGACGCACACGCTTGCGGGTTTCTACCTTGCCGGGAAAAAGCTGCCGTTCTGGGTCGTTGCCTTCAGCACGAACGCCACGGGAGAGAGTGGCTGGCTGCTGCTTGGCCTGTCGGGTATGGGCTACCTGGTTGGTGTGCAGGCCTACTGGGTTGTCGTGGGTGAAATCCTCGGCATAGCAGCATCGTGGTGGCTGGTTTCGAGGCGCCTGAAAGCACTTGGCGATGAGACCGATTCAATCACTGTTCCCGATATATTAACGGCCAAGTTCCACGATAAAGGGCACCTGATTCGTCTGGTGGCTGTCCTGATTATCGTCGTCATGGTGACGACCTATGTAACCGCCCAGATGGTTGCCACAGGCAAGGCATTTTCGAGCTTCCTGGGCATGGACTACGCGACAGGCGTGGTCGTCGGTTCCGTCTTTATCATCGGCTATACCTTTGTCGGTGGTTACAAGGCAGTTTCTTATACCGACGTTGTGCAGGGCGTACTCATGCTACTGGGACTGATCGCGGTACCGGCGGCGGCGATCATTGCATCGGGAGGCCTGGGCAGTGTCGAGGAGTCGCTGATGCAACAGGACCCGAAACTGCTCAATATGTTTGCGATCGCGGACGGGCCGGTCTGGATCGGCATTGCGAGCCTGATCGCCGTGGGTCTGCCGTTTCTCGGCGTTCCGCAACTTCTCATTCGATTCATGTCAGCGCGCGATGATGGCGAGATCCTGAAGGCGCGCATCATGTCGGTATTCGTGATGTTGATCTTCACGGCGGGTGCCGTAACAGCCGGCGTGGCTGGGCGCGCGCTGTTCCCGGGACTCGAGGATCACGAAACGATCTTCCCGGTGCTTTCGAGCAACCTGTTCCCACCGGTTATTGCCGGCATGCTCCTCGTCGTCGTATTGTCGGCCATCATGTCCACGGTCGATTCGCTGCTGTTGCTGGCATCGTCCGCCTTCGTCCGGGATACCTACCAGAAGATCATGGGAAGTACGGAAAGCGATGAGCGTCTGTCCAACTATGGCAAGGTGTTCACGGTCGCCGTGGGCGTCGTGGCGGTCGTGCTGGGGGTCCAGGAGCCGCGCGTCATTTACCATTTCGTGCTCGCCTCGTGGTCCGGCCTGGGGTCGGCATTCGGTCCCGCGATTATCGGTATCCTCTACTATAAGCGGATAACCTGGCTTGGCGTACTTTGTGGTATGTCGGGCGGGTTCATCACAAGCGTCGTCTGGCTCATGTTCTTCAAGGACTCTTTCCATGGACTGTACGAGGCAATCCCGGGCTTTATCGCGGGTATGGTGCTGACATTTGGCGTGAGCAGGCTGACCAGCAGCGATAAATGAGCCAGGAAATGTAACCAAACCGGTCGACGAGCCCTATAAGCACACAGGAAACAAATTGAGGGTAAGTTGATGCGTTATTTGAAAATTCTGATTGTTGGGCTGCTCCTGGCTGTGCCGACGGTTGCGGCGGCCAGTGGTGACATTCCGGAGTCAGCGGTCTGGTATTTCCATCTTGATCTCGAGCAGATGCGTGAGAAGGGTCCGGGCCAGGGCGTGTATGACTGGTTAAAGATCGAAGCGCTCGCGGAGATTAAGGAGGAAGCCGGTGTCGATCTCGACAAGGAGCTGGACCGCCTGACAGCGTTTTCACAGGAGGGTCAGGGCCCCGTCCTGCTGTTCGAGGGCAACTTCAGCCAGGAAACGAAAGACAAGATCATGACGTTTGTCGCTGCTGGCGGCGATCTCACACCGCTGAAGGCGTCCGGGAAGACCTATTATCACTTCGCCGGCGCCGAGGAAGGCGAGGACGTGACCTATGGTAACGGTGATATTGAAATCGACCTCGAGCAGCTCGAGGATGAGGCTTGGGTAAGTCTCGCGCTGAAGAACAAGGTGCTGGTTACCGGCAGCGAAGAGCAGATGAAATCGATGCTTGCGAACGGCGGTAAAGTTGCCGGCAGCGGCAGCCACAAAGGCGCGCTGCTCGTACTGTCTGCCGAAAAGACGATGCTGCAGGCTGGAATGAATTCGGCCGCATTTACCGACGACGGTGACTCGGGGTGGGACTCGAATATTCTGCGAAACACCGAGCAGGTGGCGTTCATGATGGCGGCTGCTGCCAACAAACTGGCTCTCGAAGCGAAACTCATTACTACGGAGCCGGAGATGGCCGAATCACTGGCAAGCGTCGTGCGTGGCCTCATCAGCCTGGTAGCATTTAATGACGAAATGGATGACGAGGTCGTCGCCATGTTACAGGGCACAAAGGTCGAGGCCAGCGGCAACAGCCTGAGCATATCGCTTGCGCTCGCCCCGGAACTTGTTGTTCAGACATTAAGTGACTGATGAGCTACAACTGATTGCGGCCGCGAAAGCGGGGTCTGCGGACGCGTTTTGCGACCTCGCGCGGCGATACAGGGAGCGCTTGCTGCGTTTCCTGTTGACGCGTTGTGCGAACTACGCTGACGCAGAGGATGTGTTGCAGGATTCGCTGATCTCAGCATTCCGTTACCTGCATTCCTACGACCCGCGCTGGCGATTCAGCACCTGGCTGTATCGCATTGCTATTCGTAATGCAGCCAAACTACGCGGGCCCGACCTGGTGGAGGTTGGTGAGCTTCGGGATGAAGAAAACGATCCGCTGTTGCAGTGCATCGCGGACTCGGAGACCGAAAACCTCTGGCTTAATGCCCGGCAATTGTTGAACGATGATGTGTTCGCAGCGATGTGGCTGCGCTACGCGGAAGATATGTCTGTCAACGACATTTCCAAAGCCCTTGACCGGTCCGCATCGTGGACCAAAGTTAACCTGATGAGAGGACGGCGCACGCTCGAGTCGAATTTGAGTGATGTCCCGGACCAAAGTGAAGCCTATGGATAAACTGGCAAAAAGACTGCGTGACGACGCAGCACGCATTGACGTTAACATCTCCGATGAACTTGATCGCCGTCTTGAAGCCTCACTGCTGGCCGTAACGCCGGAGATGGCAGACCAACGATCTGTCACGCCTGCAAGGCCGCCGATGTTCTGGTGGGCGAGCACGATGACGGGCGTAGCGGCGGCGGTCGTCGTGATAGCGATCATGAACTGGCAGGCGCCACAGCAACCGGCTGCAGATGTGCCACTCAATATCATCGCGGTCGTACCAGAAATCGACTTGAAGGCGGAGGCGGCAGTCCTGACGAATCCTTTGCAGGAAGAGCTGGACAACCTCGAATCGGACCTGAAAAAGGCCGAGGAGAAGGTCAGGCGCGACATCGGCCTGTAGTGGTTTCTTGGACAAAAGGCCTGCTGTCGGGCACTTTTGTCTCCCTATGGAACTAAATCAGATCACAGTGCCATGCGTCGACTATGCTGCGTCGGTCGAGTTCTATCAAAAGCTCAACCTGAGGCTGATCGTTGACTCTCCGCCGCGCTATGCGCGGTTCGAGTCGACTTCAGGTTCAACGTTGTCGATTCATGCGGTGGACACGGCCCCGGAGTCATCCGGTGTTACGATCTACTTCGAAGTCGACGACGTGGACGCGACAGTCCGCGAGTTGAAGGGTAATGGCCTGGAGTTTGACGCTGAGCCCGTCGACCAGCCCTGGTTATGGCGCGAGGCATACCTTCGCGATCCTGCGGGCAACGTCATCTGCATCTTTCACGGCGGTGAGAATCGGCGCAACCCGCCCTGGCGGATCGTTGAATAAATGCACGCGGTAATTTTCGACATTGACGGAACATTGCTGCATTCGGCGGCGGTCGACGATGCCCTGTACAGGGAGGCCGTGCGGCGCGTGCTGGGAGACGTGCAGCTGCGGCCGTCTTTGCACGCGTACGATTATGTTACCGATGCCGGGATCCTTTACCAGATAGTCGCCGATAACGAAATTCCCGTGGAGCAGGAGCCCCTGCACGAGATCAAGTCACACTTCGTTGATCTGCTGCGTAGCCACGTTGAGGAACACGGGCCGTTTGTGGAAATCCCTGGCGCAAGCGACTTGCTTAACTCATTACGGGCATCCGCGACGCATGCAGTCGCGATTGCTACAGGCGGCTGGCGCGAGAGCGCAGAACTGAAGCTCCGGTCGGCCGGCCTGGATTATTCGGATTTTCCACTCGCTACGTCGAATGATCACCACGAGCGAACCTCTATCATGGAACTCGCGCTGGCCCGGCTGGGTGATCATTTTGACTGTGTGACCTACTGCGGTGATGGACCCTGGGATCGCGATGCCTGTAGAGCATTGGGCTGGGAGTTTGTGGCAGTAGGCCCCGAACTCGGTGGGATAGAGTCCTACTACGGGTTAGACTTGGGCTGATATGACCAGAGCAATTATTCTCGTACTTGATTCATTCGGCATCGGCGCGACGGCGGATGCCGACAAGTTTGGCGATGTTGGCGCCGACACATTCGGCAGCATCGCGCGCGTGCGAGCCGAAGCGGGCAGGCCGTTGCGGTTGCCCAACCTGGCAAGACTCGGGCTGTTCCATGCGGGACAGGAGAGCACGGGCGAGTTTGCGGCCGGCGTCGATACCGACGTCGAGATCATCGGCGCCTACGGTCACGCAGCGGAGCTGTCGAGTGGCAAGGACACGCCGAGTGGACACTGGGAGATCGCAGGTGTTCCGGTACTCTTCGACTGGGGCTATTTCACCGAGAAGACGAATACGTTTCCACCTGAGCTACTCGACAAACTGATCGAGCGAGCGGATCTGCCGGGCCTGCTGGGCAACTGCCACGCCTCCGGTACGACCATCATTGCCGAGCTGGGCGACGAGCACGTTCGAACCGGTAAACCAATTGTGTATACCTCAGCCGACAGCGTGTTCCAGATCGCGTGTCATGAAGAGGCGTTTGGCCTGCAACGGCTCTACGATCTCAGTGAAATCGCGCGCGAGCTCGTGGACGAGTACAACATCGGGCGTGTCATCGCACGGCCATTTGTTGGTGACGGACCGGACAGCTATGTACGTACGGGAAACCGACGGGACCTGACCACCCCCCCGCATGCACCGACGGTGCTCGACAAGCTTGCGGATAAGGGCGGGGAGGTTATCAG
>JBFFOS010000133.1:0-7491 GCA_041574375.1 Woeseiaceae bacterium | reverse complement strand
TGCCAGAAACTACCGGTCTCGATATGCCGGCGCCGGGATGGACCTGATGGCAACCCACAACGAAGCGATGACCGACCCGCGTACACGCGAAGCAGCGACAATGATTCCCGTTTACGGGCAGCTGCCGTTCGTGCCCGAACGCGCTATTGGCTGCGATATTTTCACGCGCGATGGCAGACAGATTCTTGATCTCTATGGCGGACACGCGGTTGCCGCACTGGGCTATGGCCACCCTTCCCTCGTGGAAGCCATTCACACGCAGAGCAGCAAGCTGCTCTTCCAGAGTAATGCCGTCGCACTCGACATCCGCGCCGATGCGGCCGAGAAACTGACGCAGGTTGCCCCGGACGGGATCGAGCGCGTGTTCTTTGTGAATTCGGGCGCTGAAGCGAACGAAAATGCTTTGCGGATGGCGCTGCGCGCTACGGGCAGAAGCAAGGTGCTTGCGATTACGATGGGCTTCCACGGCCGAACGGCCGCCGCTGGTGCAGTTACCTGGAACGCGGACAAATGGTACGGATTTCCATCCAAACCCTTCGACGTCGACTTCATACCGCGTGACGACATCGATAGCGCGCGGTCAATGCTTGACGACAGCGTAGCCTGCGTAATCTTCGAACCCGTGCAGGGCGTGGCTGGCGCCTATGACCTGACCTCGGAATTCATCGAAACCCTTCGGACAGAGACGACGAAACACGGCGCACTCCTGATCGCCGACGAAGTTCAGTCGGGCATGGGGCGCTGCGGCCACTTTTTCGCAGTGCAAGCGCATGGCGTCGATCCGGACATCATCACAAACGCAAAGGCGCTGGGCGGAGGCATTCCCTGCGGTGCGGTTCTTTGCACTCAGGATGTCGCCTCGAAGTTTGGTGCAGGTGATCTCGGGTCGACGTTCGGTGGTGGCCCGATCGCAGCCGCTGCGATCGCGGCGACCGTGCAGACGATTACGGATGAGCACCTGCTAGCCAACGTGCGGGCGCGCGAAGCACAAATCCGCGAACGGTGTGTAGTCGGTCCCATACGCAAGATTCAGGGCATGGGGTTGCTGCTCGGCCTCGTATGTGATCGGCCTGCCTCGGAAGTGCGCAATACGCTGCTAGAACATGACATTCTTGCAGGCACCAGCAGCGACCCGGGCGTGCTCCGCATACTGGCGCCACTCGTGCTGCAAGCCAATCACGTAGACCGCCTGTCGCAAGCGCTGGCGAGTATCGTCCCGACAACAATCTAATACGGTACCGGACACCCTGTTTCCGAAACAGGGTGTCCGGTACCTGATCGAAGAAACAAGGAAAGAATTGATGAAAGCATTTAACGATCTGGCCGATTTCTCAAATGAAGAAATTGCGGCACTTGTCGAACTGGCCGGCAGGCTCGATACACACCCCGAACCTGAAGCGCTGAAGGGAAAAGTATTGTCACTGCTTTTTCTAAGTCCGTCGCTGCGAACGCTGGCGTCTTTCCAGGCAGCGATGGTGCGTCTTGGTGGCGGTTCGTTTGTTATCTCGCCCGACATGTCGATTCATGGCCTTGAGGTTCGCGATGGCATCGTCATGGACGGGGTAGCCGCCGAGCACATACGTGAGGCGGTTCCCGTGATCGCCTCCTACGGTGATGCGATAGGCATTCGGGCGTTCGCCGATCGCAAAAATATCGCAGCAGATCTGGCGGAAACACGGTTCAGCGCGCTGACAGATCTCATTGACACGCCCTATATCAATATGGAATCGGCAATGAACCATCCCTGCCAGAGCCTCGCAGACTGGAAGACGATGGATGATTACGCGATTCCGGCCAATGGCGGCAAATTCGTGCTGAGCTGGGCCTACCACCCGAAGGCCCTGCCACTGGCCGTACCTTCTGCAACGTTGCACATGGCGGCAATGCGCGGCATGGATGTCACCGTCCTGCGGCCCGAAGGCTTCGAACTGCCGGCCCCGATCATGCAGAAAGCGATCTTCGCTGCCGAGGACTCGGGCGGCTCCGTGACTGAGACCTCTGACAGGAAAGAAGCGATGGAAGGCGCACAGGTTATCTACGCCAAGTCATGGTCATCGACGCGGCACTACGGCGACAAGCTGGCGGACCAGAAACTGCGTGAACAGCATCTTGACTGGTGCGTTGACGAACCCTGGTTCGATAACGCAACAGACGATTGCCGCTTCATGCACTGCCTGCCCGTGCGTCGCGGCGTTGTCGTAGCTGATCAAATCCTTGACGGACCGCGCAGCATCGTCATTCCGGAAGCGCGCAATCGTATGCTCGCCCAGATGGCGGTGCTCCACCAGATGCTCGGAGGAAAATCATGACCTCGAAGAGAGATCGCGCGATTGTCGTGTCGGCCCTGAAACACGCCGCGCCTTACATTCGCCTCTTCAAAGGCAAGGTCTTTGTCATCAAGGTTGGCGGTGAAGTATTCGCTGACCGTGCGCTGACGAACGCGCTCGTCGAACAGGTCGGCATTCTTCACCAGGTCGGCATCCGCACGGTGCTGATTCATGGCGGCGGACCGCAGTCGACGAAACTGGCGACGGCCCTCGGTATCGACACGAAGTTCATCGAAGGGCGTCGCGTTACCGACAGCGACTCCCTTAGCGTCGCAACAATGATCCTGAACGGCCAGGTCAACACGCGCATTCTCGCGACCTGTCGCGACCTTCAGATTCCTGCCGTTGGTATCAGCGGCGTCGATGCCGGCTTGATCCGTGCCCACAAGCGGCCGCCCGTCGAAGGCAAGGACGGCTCGTCTGTCGATTACGGTTTCGTTGGCGACATCGACTCGGTTGAAGCCGACATCCTGAGGAAGCAACTCGACAATGGGCTGATGCCGGTCGTGAGCCCGCTTTCCTGCGATGAGTCGGGCAACATACTCAACATAAATGCCGATACTGTCGCGGCCGCCATTGCCGCTGAACTCAATGCCGAGAAGCTGATTCTCGTCACCGGCGCTTCCGGCATTCTCGAGGACATCAACGACCCCGGTTCACTGATCAGCTATATCGATCGCAAACACCTGAAAGAACTCAAGAAGAAAGGCATCCTCGCCGACGGCATGCTGCCGAAAGCGGCCGCTATAGATGCGGCAATCGAGAACGGCGTACAGCGTGTACATGTCATCTCGTACAAGTTGCCGGACAGTATTTTGCTTGAGGTATTTACGAACGAAGGTACGGGCACGCTTGTCGTAGACGACATCAACGCGCTGACTCCCGAAGAGCAAGGTGAAGCGATATGAGCAGACTCTGGGAAAAAGGCCTGCCGCTGGATGAAAGGGTTCTCCGCTACACGGCGGGCGAAGACCACCTGCTTGACGCACGACTCGTGTCCTACGACGTTCGCGGCTCAATAGCTCACGCTGAAATGCTGGCGGCCCAGGAACTCATTTCCCACGATGATTGCCACGCGATCTGCGACGGTCTCCGCGCGCTCGAAAAGGGTTTTGCGGAAGGTGAATGGCAGATCACGCTCGAAGACGAGGACGTACATACGGCGCTTGAATCGCGGCTTACAGAGAACATCGGTGAGGCCGGCGGCCGACTGCACCTCGGGCGTTCGCGTAACGACCAGGTGCTGACGGCTCTGCGGCTGTATCTGCGCGACGCCGCGCTCGATCTTGCGGGTCGCGTTGAACACCTCTTGTCCTCGATCGAACACCTGGCAGAGCGACAGGGCGACGTCGAGCTCCCCGGCTACACGCACATGCAACATGCGATGCCTTCTTCGGTTGCGTTGTGGTGCGGAGCCTTCAGCGAAGGCTTCACCGATGCTGTCGCCGGCCTGATGGCTGTGCAAAAACGCATCAACAAGAACCCGCTCGGGAGTGCCGCAGGATACGGGACCCCCGGCCTGCCGCTCGATCGCGACTTCACGACCCGGCGGCTGGGCTTCGACGAGACGCAATCCCCGGTTACGGCTGCCCAGCTTTCGCGCGGCAAAGCCGAGAGCGCCCTGTTGTTCGAGATCACGCTCCTGCTGCAGGACCTGTCGCGGATGGCGAGTGACCTGTTGCTGTTCTACACACAGGAGTTTGCCTACGTATCACTGGCGGCCGACGTTACTACCGGCTCGTCGATCATGCCGCAGAAACGCAACCCCGATGTGCTCGAGCTGCTCCGTGCGTCGTCAGCGACGACACACGCCTGCCTCGACGAGACCCTGATGATCACAGCCAAGCTGCCATCGGGTTACCATCGCGACCTGCAGCGCCTGAAGGCGCCGGTGTTCCGTTCGATCGATCTCGCTATAGACAGTGTCGACATCATGGCCTTCCTGCTCGAAGGCCTGCAGTTCCTGCCCGAGAACATCCGGCTCGATGAAGGTATATTCGCGACCGCCGAGGCCTATCGTCTCGTTACCGAGGAAGACATGCCATTTCGGGAGGCATACAGAAAAGTCGCCAAACGCTACGCAAAATGACGCCCATAATCAGCGGCCGACCTCTATAATCGGATCGTCTCATCAACCGGTCGATAATTATGAAACGCCTGATCATTACGCTTGCCGCACTTACGATTGTCTTCATCGCCTCGGGTTGCGGCCAGAGCGGCCCCCTGTACATCCCGGATAACCCGAGCACGATCTCGGTGCCGCCGCCGGCGTCGGATTCGACGGCTGAAGAGGCCGAGGAAGAAGAAGACGATCCCCAAAAGGACTGAAACCGCACTCTTATGACCGACCTCGTTCTTATCGACGGGTCATCGTACCTCTACCGCGCCTTTCACGCGCTGCCCGCGCTGACCAACGCAAAGGGCGAACCGACGGGCGCGCTGCACGGTGTATTGACGATGATCCTCAAGTTGCTGCGCGAAGAACAGCCGGCACATATCGCTGTCGTGTTTGACGCACCCGGGAAGACATTCCGCGACGAGATGTATGCGGACTATAAAGCGACGCGGCCGCCGATGCCTGATGACCTGCGCGCGCAGGTGCAACCGATACTCGACGCAGTCGAAGCAATGGGGTTGCCGCTGTTACGCGTGGAAGGCGTCGAAGCCGACGACGTCATCGGCACACTGTGCGCCGAAGCGGAAGACCAGGGACTCCAGGTCCTCGTTTCGACAGGTGACAAGGATCTCGCACAACTTGTGACTGACAAGGTCACGCTGGTCAATACAATGGACGACTCGCGGCTCGATCGCGACGCGGTCAAGGCCAAGTTCGACGTTTACCCCGAACAGATCATTGATTACCTCGCGCTCGTCGGGGATAGCTCGGACAACATCCCGGGTGTGCCGAAAGTCGGCGCCAAAACAGCGGCCAAGTGGCTCAATCAGTACGCTAGCGCCGACGACATTATCGAGCATGGCGAAGAAATCAAGGGCAAGGTCGGCGAAAGCCTGCGCGACAACATTGAGTCCCTGCGGCTCTCGCAGAACCTCGCAAGGATCAAGACTGATGTCGGGCTCGATGTCAGCGTCGACGATCTCAAAGCAGGCGAAGCGAACACCGATGCGCTTCGCAAGCTGTACAGTCACTTCGAATTGCGATCGCTACTGCGCGGGCTCGACGACGATACTGGCGGAGAACCGGAACCAGCCGACGATCAGGAAGCGACGGAGTATGAAACCGTCCTCACCTGGAAAGCCTTCGATACCTGGCTGGACAAGCTCGACAGCGCAAAGCTCGCTGCTTTCGACACCGAAACCAATAGTCTCGATTACATGAATGCCGAAATCGTAGGCTTTTCGCTGTCGACAACCGTTGGCGAGGCCTGCTACGTCCCGGTTGCGCACGATTTCCCCGGTGCACCCGACCAGCTACCACGCGATGAGGTGCTGGCCAGGCTGCAGCCCTGGCTCGAAAATGACGCGAAAAAGAAAGTTGGCCACCACCTCAAATACGATGCTCACATCCTGGCGCGCTACGATATTGCGTTGCGCGGCATGGCCTTCGATTCGATGCTCGAATCCTACGTACTCAACAGCGTCGCCACACGCCATGACATGGATTCGGTGGCACGCCAGTACCTCGGCAAGGAAACGATTCATTACGAAGACGTAGCCGGCAAGGGCGCCAAACAGCTGACATTCAACCAGGTCGAGCTGGAAACGGCGGCGCCCTATGCGGCCGAGGATGCCGATATCACGCTGCAGCTGCACGAAACCCTGTGGCAGCAACTCAATGACGTGCCAACGCTGAGGAAAGTCTACGAAGAAATCGAGCAACCCCTTGTGCCGGTATTGCTCGACATGGAAGAGACCGGCGTGCTGGTTGATCGCAAGATGCTGGCCAGACAGAGCGGCGAACTCGGCAAAAAGATGGGTGAGCTTGAAGCGAAAGCGCATGAGCTCGCCGGTGGCCCGTTCAATCTTGGGTCGCCCAAGCAACTGCAGCAGATCCTGTTCGAACAACAGGAGCTTCCTGTCATTCGCAAAACGCCAAAAGGTCAGCCATCGACGGCCGAAGACGTGCTCGTGGAACTTGCGAACGACTACGAACTACCGGCCGTCATTATCGACTACCGCAGCGTCAGCAAGTTGAAAAGCACCTACACCGACAAGCTCCCGCTAATGATCAATGAGCGTACGGGGCGAATTCACACCTCGTATCACCAGGCCGTGACGGCAACCGGCCGCCTGTCATCGTCTGATCCGAATCTGCAAAATATCCCGATTCGCACGGATGAGGGCCGGCGCATTCGACAGGCATTCGTAGCGCCGGAAGGACATGTCCTCCTCGCGGCCGACTACTCGCAGATCGAGCTGCGAATCATGGCCCATTTATCAGCCGACAAGGGCTTGCTGGGGGCCTTTGAAAAAGAGCAGGACGTGCACCGCGCAACAGCTGCCGAGGTGTTCGAGACGACGCTCGACGACGTGACCGACGACCAGCGCCGTTCGGCCAAGGCCATCAACTTCGGGCTGATGTACGGCATGTCCGCCTTCGGGCTCGCCAAACAGCTCGGCATATCACGCGGTGAGGCGCAGGAGTATGTTGATCTCTACTTCGACCGCTATCCCGGCGTCAAACAGTACATGGACGACATCCGTGTAAGGGCCAGCGAAAAGGGCTACGTCGAAACGGTGTTTGGCCGGCGGCTGTACCTGCCGGAAATCAATGCCCGCAATGCCCAGAGGCGCCAGTATGCCGAACGCAGCGCGATTAATGCGCCAATGCAGGGTACGGCCGCGGATATCATCAAACGCGCGATGATCACCGTGCATGCCTGGTTAATCGAGGAACAGCCGGGCGCGCGGATGATCATGCAGGTACACGACGAACTCGTCTTCGAGGTCGAGTCTGGCAAGGTCGATACCGTGACGAAACGAGTCACCGACCTCATGAACTCTGCAGCGGAGCTGAAAGTGCCACTCAAGGTCGACGTTGGGACCGGGGTCAACTGGGACGAAGCGCACTGACTTCCGGCGTTGTAGCCGCGGAGACAAGCGTCCCCCGGGCATGTACTACTGCACACGCCTCGCGTGCTTCACTTCCTAACGTAATTCCGTCGACGTGCCTGCTCGGCTATAGATTCCGTAGCACATCCCCGGG
>JBFFOS010000132.1:0-7500 GCA_041574375.1 Woeseiaceae bacterium | reverse complement strand
CATCAGCCACGGCATGCCCTACCCGCGCAATGTCGAAACCGCGCTGGCCGTCGAAAATGCGGTTCGAGAAGCGGGTGCCGTACCCGCGACGATCGCCATCCTGAATGGCCGGCTCCGAGCTGGCCTGGGCACCGATGAAATCCGGCAATTGGGAGAAGGCGGCAGCGATGTGATCAAGTGCAGCCGACGCGATTTGCCTTTTGTCGTTGCTCGCAAGAAAGACGGCGCAACAACAGTCGCCGCCACGATGATCGTCGCAGCCATGGCCGGCATACGCGTATTCGCAACCGGCGGTATCGGCGGCGTACATCGGGGCGTCGAAGAGACGCTCGATGTTTCGGCCGACCTCGAAGAACTCGCTCACACTAACGTCGCTGTTGTGTGCGCCGGTATCAAGTCCGTACTCGATATCGGTCGTACGCTGGAGTACCTCGAGACGCACGGTGTGCCTGTCGTCGGTTACCAGACGGACACGCTGCCGGCATTTTACGCGCGCGAAAGTGACTTCGGGGTTGACTATCGTGCCGATACGCCCGCCGACGTCGCCGGCGCCCTGCGGAGCAAGTGGGAAATGGGTCTCGACGGCGGAATGGTCGTTGCGGTTCCGATACCTTACGAACATGCGCTCGATCGCGATGAGATCGATGCCGTTATTGACGAGGCTATAAAAGAGATGCAGCAACGAGACATCACGGGCAAGGAGACAACACCGTTCCTGCTGGCCCGCATTGCCGAACGAACCGGGGGCCGAAGCCTCGACGCCAATATCCAATTGGTGATAAATAACGCACGGGTTGCTGCCGCTATTGCGGCTGCGTGAACTGATATGTCATCACATCCTGTCGAAACACCAACACCCTACGACGCACCGCGTTGGGCGCGCTCTGTGCGTCGCTTCACCGACCATCTCGTTTGCGATTTCCTGGGCGGACCGCGGCCATGGAAGTTCGCCTGGGTGATCAATTTCCAGAAGGCGGGGACGTTCGTCTTTCTCCTTGCCCTGATCGCCTGGTACGGCAACACGTCACCCAATGTCTGGATTTACACCGCGATGCAGGGCAGCTATGGGTTGGTCTGGATTCTCAAGGACGTGGCTTTTCCGGACCCGAACTGGCAGCGACGGATCACTATCGCGGGCGGAATCAATGCGTTCCTGGGCGCGCTGGGCTGGTACTGGGTGTTCGGGTGGTTGTTGGTTTCCGGGGTGTCACAGCCCGATTATCCACTGCCCGATTTCGCCTGGTACTGCGTGTGCATCAGCCTGTGCATCGTGGGCTGCGCCATCATGACCGCCGCAGACGCCCAGAAGTATTTCACCCTGCGCATAAAGCGCGGACTGATCACTGACGGCGTGCACCGCTACGTGCGTCATCCAAACTACCTTGGTGAAATCATGGTCTACGGCAGCTTCGCAATGATGGTCTGGCACTGGCTACCCGTTGTAGTTCTCGCGTGGGTATGGCTCGGACTGTTCGCCGTCAACATGATCATGAAAGAGGCCAGCATGTCGCGCTACCCGGAGTGGATGGAATACAAAAAGCGTACGTGGTGGTTGGTGCCTTTCGTACTCTAGCGCTCAGGTTGACTGGTCGTCCGACTCCGCCGCCGTGATTTCGGCCTCCAGGTCGTCCAGCGTCGGCGGCACCCAGCCGCGGTCGAGGCGGCTGCCAAACGCGGCACTGTTACCGCGCATTGCCTGTTCATAGCGATCGAGGTATTCCTTCGTCTTCTCGACGTACTCCGCATTCTCGTGAGGTGGAATATCCGGGTCGAATACCGACGCCAGCTCGAACATATGCTCTTTGTCGTTGAGCACGTATCCGCGGACCTGGCGCTCCGCGTCATAGGGGTGAACGCCGAGCGCCTCCAAAGCCGAGCGCCCTGCGCGAACCGAACTGTCGAAGGTGTCGCGGATGATGTCTCTCGCACCCGCGGCCCAGAGTTCGTAGACGTGATGCCGGTCCATGGCCCGCACGACGATATAGACATGCGGGTACTTCTCGGTCACGTAGCGCACCAGCTCGGTCGCGTTTTCACGCTCGTCGATCGTAATGACGAGCATCTTCGCTTCCTCGATGCCGGCCGCGTGCAGCAGATCCGGTCGCATCGCGTCACCGAAGTACACCTTGATGCCGAACGTACGCAGCCTCTCGAGCTGCTCCGACTGGTAGTCGAGCACGACAGTCTTGTAGCCCGCGGATAACAGGATGCGGTTGACGATGCCACCGAAGCGGCCGTGACCTGCGATGATCACGCTGCCCTGCTCTTCGATCTCGTCTGCTTCCCGGCTCTGCGACGCGGTAAATCGCGGTGCGATGAGCTTGTCGAAGACAATAAACAGCAGCGGCGTCAGCAGCATCGACAGCGTAACGACCAGCAACAACTGCTGGGCGAGCGCCGCGGGAATAACCGAATTCGCCACGGTCAACGACAGCAACACGAAACCGAACTCACCCGCCTGGGCGAGCCCGAGCGTGAACAGCCACCGATCGGAGCCGCTGATACCGAATACCCTGCTCAACGCATAAAGAACAGCGGCCTTTAATCCAATCAGGCCTACCGTCATCGCGACGATGCTGCCCAGGTTGGCGAACAACAGGTCGAAGCGAATCGCCGCGCCGACTGTAATAAAAAAGAGTCCGAGCAACAGGCCCTTGAACGGGTCGATGTCACTCTCGAGTTCATGGCGATACTCGCTGTTCGCCAGGACCACGCCTGCGAGGAACGTACCCAGTGCCGGCGACAGGCCGACGACGATCATCAACAACGCAATGCCGACAACCAGCAACAGCGCAAACGCCGTGAACAGTTCGCGCAGGCGCGCCATTGCGATGAAGCGAAAAACCGGCCGCGTCAGGTAACTGCCACCAACGACTACGAGACCGATCGCGCCGGCCGTAACGAGCGCCCGTTGCCACCCGTTCAGGCGATCGACGAGGCTCAGGCTAGCGTGACCCGATTCACCCGCGCCATGAGCCGCCGTTGTGGTGACATCGGCAAGCTCCGGTATTGCCAGAAACGGTATGAAGGCGAGCATCGGGATGACGGCAATGTCCTGGAACAGCAGCACCGAGAAGCTCGACTGGCCGCCGTCACTTTTCATCAGGCCCTTCTCGTTCAGCGTCTGCAGAACGATGGCCGTCGACGACAGCGACAGGACCAGGCCGACGGCGAGCGCGATCGTCCAGGGCTGCCCGAGCAGCATCGCGATGCCCGTGATGGCGACCACGGTCACGACGACCTGCAGGCCGCCAAGGCCGAGCAGCCTGTCGCGCATCGCCCACAGCATGCGCGGCTCGAGTTCGAGACCCACGAGGAACAGCATCATGACGACACCGAACTCGGCGAAGTGCTGGATGCTGACAACGTCGACATGCAGCTGCTGCAGCACCGGGCTCAGCGCAATGCCAGCGATCAGGTAACCCAGGACCGAGCCCAGCCCGAGTCGCGAGGCAATCGGCACGGCAATGACTCCCGCAACGAGAAACAGCACCGCCAGGAGCAGGATGCTATCCATGTCTAGGCCTTCGTCCGGATGGGCAGGTTGTCGAACGTCACGATATTCATCTTCTCCGCCACGTCGAAGTCGTAGCGGTCATCGCGTATAGCTTCGAGCAGCTGCCGGTACCCGTCGACATGCGGCTCGACGAGCCCCGCTTCGGGCGCGCGCAATGCTGCGTACAGCACGTACGGTGCCAGGAAGTGCATCTTGCAGAGCCGCGCCGTCTGTTCGAGCGGCGTCAGGAATGTGCGGATCGGGAAATGCTGGTAGCCCGCGTGTGTATAGGCATCCTTCGGCCCGGCCCCACTCACGACCAGCATCATGCGCTTGCCGGCCAACCGGTCTCCATCATGGCCATAGGCAAAGCCGTGCTCGAGAACGAGGTCCTCCCACTCCTTGATAATCGACGGCGTCGAATACCAGAACAACGGAAACTGGAACAGGATGACGTCGTGGTCCAGCAGGCGCTGCTGTTCCACGTTGACGTCGATATCGAAGCGCGGGTAGTCGCGATACAGGTCGACAAACGTGACTCCATCGACCGCAGCCGCGGCACGCGCCATGTAGCGATTGACGTGCGAGTACTTGTGACCCGGGTGGGCGTAGTAAACGAGTGGCCTCGACATTCAGGATCTTCTATGCGTTATGAACAACGACTCGGAAGAATATATCCGGTGAAGATAATAATCATCACCGCCGCTTCGATCTTCAGGGAAGACGCCGGACCTCAGCACCGAATTGCGGTAAGCGTTCTCAAGTCCGGTACGCCATCGAAGTATTTGTCGAGGGCATCCTCGAATACTTGCTCACCGCCGCTTGCAGCAAGAAACAACGTCAGGCTGGAGCGCAATTTGAGTGCGTCAATATCACCGAAAACCTGATCGGCCGTTCGTCCTTCAATGCCCAGAAGAAAATTCACGCATTCGACCAGGCGCGGTCCGAGCACGGGGTGATTAAGGTAGGCCTGCGCTTCGCCTGCAGACGAAATGGCGTAGTGCTGCGCCGTCGCGGAGCGGCCCAGGCCCGCGATTTGCGGAAATATGAACCACATCCAGTGGCTGGTCTTCTCGCCGTGCATCAATTCATCCAGCACCTGCGGATAGACCGCTGCCTGGGCTTCGACAAAACGCTGCAGGTTGAAAGGATCGTCCATTGCCCACCAAAGATACCATTCACGAGCGAACGTGGTACGTGGCAGGCGATCAATCCTTTGTCTGTACGCCTCAGGCTGCGTCGGCGCGGCTCTTGCCCGTGTGCAGAACTTCGTGCGCTGCCAACGAACCCGCGACACATGAAACCGTGCCTCCGGGGTGTGTTCCGCTGCCACACAGCGTCAGTCCGCTGACCGGCGTCTGGTGATTGAAACATTCCGGAATAGGCCGAACCATGATCTGGTCGAGCCCCGGTTCGCCGTGGTGCAGGTGGCCGCCTGTCAGACCGTAATCGTTTTCGAGATCAACCGGTGTTGAAAGTTTCGCAGCGATAACCGTTTGGTCAAACCCGGGCACGAAACGCGACATGGTGTCGGTGACTTTCCTGACCAGGACACTCCGCGCGTCATCTGTCCAACCGCCGTCGAGCTGGTATGGCACGTAGCCGACCAGGACGCTCACAACGCTCTTGCCGTCAGGCGCGAGTCCAGGATTGTCGATTGACGGAACGGAGATATCCAGTATCGGCTCGTCCGAGAACTCGTTGTACTTGACGGCATCGAATGCCTTCTCGACATAGTCGAAAGTAGGCGCGACTCGAACGTGACTCACATTCTCATCCGCGGAAGCACCGGCGAAGGACACGGGCCCATCGACCGCAAAAAGCATATGTGCGGTAGTGCCAGCAGTCCTGAAATTCGAAATTCTATGCTCGGTCGTGTGCCTCAATGCCTCAACCGGGAGCAGATCGAGCAATACCGTCTTGGGATTGCAGCTGGCGCTTACGGCCGGTGCTTCGATAATGTCACCGTTTTCGAACTCGACGCCTTTGACAATCTTGCCCTCGGTAAGAATCCTGCAGACGGCGCTGCCACACTCAACGTGCACACCAAGCTCTTGCGCCCTGGCAGCCAAGGCGTCGGTCAGTGCCAGGCCGCCACCCTTGATTGACCGGCCGGTAAGCGACTCGTGCATAAGCAGGTTCATTGTCGTGCCCGGCGAGCGCGGTGCGGTGAACGTGCCAAGAACAGCGTCCATCGACATGGCTGCCTTGACCAGTTCCGACTCAAAGTATTCGCTTAAGAAATCGCGCACGGGCATCGGCGCAACACGCAGGAACTCAATCATGTCGTGCGAGCCCAGGCGTCGCAAGCCGAGCGCCCGCGTCAGAATCTCAATGGGCGACTCCCGTTCTACCTCGAGGAAGTTCAGGGGCCGGTGCGTAAGAAACCGCGAAATAACCGGTTGTATCCGACTCATGAATGCACGATACCGTGCGTAGCTTCGCCCATCGGACGGCGAAAGCTGAGTAATACCAAATGCCGTACGATCGATGGCGCCGGACACTGGAACAACGAGTTCCGACTCACCAATTGCGTACACCGGTGGTATCACTTCCTCGACGAGTCTACCCAGACCGAGTGAGTTCATGACCGACTCTGACACGTTACCAGTGCCATGCCAGACACCAGCACTCCTGAAGCCAGGCTCAAACTCGACCGATGCCGCCAGCCCGCCGAGCGTGTCGCGCTGTTCAACAAGCGCGACGCGCTTGCCAGCCTTTGCTGCCAGGCATGCTGTCGTGAGGCCGTTGTGACCGCCGCCGATTACTACTACGTCATATTGTCCGTTCATGCTGCGCTCCGCCCAAGAATGGCTTTCGCCGCCATCTCACCTGAGGCGCCCATGATGCCGCCGCCGGGATGCGTTCCGGCTGCACACATCCAGAGATTACGCACGGGCGTCTTGTATTTTGCCCAACCGGCTGTTGGCCGCAGATAGAGCAGCTGCTCCAGCGACAACTCGCCGTGGAAGATATTGCCTTCGGTCAGGCCGAATTCCTGCTCGAGATCCCAGGGTGTCAGCACCTGGCGGTGCAGAATCGTGTCTTTGAGATTCGGGATGTATTCCGCGAGCGTATCGACGACGGCATCACCAAATGCTTCGCGTCGCTGCGGCCAGTAAGACGCACCTTCCTTGATGTCATAGGGTGCGTACTGCACGAAGCAGCTGATGACGTGCTTGCCCGGCGGCGCCATGGTCGGGTCAACCAGCGTCGGGATAACCATGTTGATATAGGGTCGCTCCGAGAAGTCGCCATACTTCGCCTGGTCGTGCGCCTTCTCGAGGTAGCGAACGCTCGGCGCAATAGCAACGTCACCATAAAGATGCGGCCCGTCACCGGGTCGGCAGGCAAAGTCGGGCAATTTGTCGACGGCGAGATTCACCTTGCCGGAGCTGCCGCGGAACTTGTAGTGGCCCAGTTGCGTAACCAAGTCACTGTCGAGATTCTCTTCCCCGATGAGACCGAGGTAGGTTCGATGCGGATCGAGCCCGGAGATAACCGTATCGGCTTGAATTTCATCCCCGTTTTCGAGTGCAACGCCGACGGCTTTGCCACCTTTAATAATGACATTGCCGACGCTGGTCTCGGTGACAATCTCCGCTCCGTAAGAAAGTGCAGAGCGTGCAATCGCAGTGCTGATACCGCCGGTGCCACCCTTGGCAAAGCCCCAGGCACGCATTGCGCCGTCGATTTCGCCCATGTAGTGATGCAGCAATACGTAAGCCGTTCCCGGGGAACGCACACCGAGGAAAGTACCGATGATGCCGCTGACGCTCATCGGCGCTTTAAGGACATCGCTCTCAAACCACTGGTCGAGAAAGTCTGCGGCACTCATTGTGAGTAGCTGCAGGTAATTGAACCGCTGGTCCGCGTTCGCCTCCCTGATGCCCTGGCTGGCGCGAAGTGCCTGCACGAGTTCGCCCGGGTTAAGCGATGCAGGATTCGGTGCCGGGTTATCAATTATGGACTTGGTGAAGCGCGCAAGCTGCGACATCGCCAGT
>JBFFOS010000131.1:0-7617 GCA_041574375.1 Woeseiaceae bacterium | reverse complement strand
GGTGCGCTACGAACGCGTCGCCCCGAGTACGTCGATTTTCTTCCACCCTGCAATAACGCCTGCCCAGCCGGCGAGAACATCCAGGCATGGCTTGCGCATGCGCAGGATGGCAACTACGAGGCGGCCTGGCGCGAGCTGGTGCGCAACAATCCGTTGCCGTCAATTCATGGGCGCGTTTGCTATCACCCGTGCGAGGACGTCTGCAACCGGGCGTTTACGGACAGCGCAGTCAGCATTCACGCTGTCGAACGCTTTCTCGGCGACATGGCGCTGGAGAAAGACTGGCAGTTCGACAAGCCATCGACTACGACCGGTCGGAAAATTCTGGTTGTTGGCGCCGGACCGAGTGGATTGTCCGCCGCGTACCATCTCACGCGCATGGGTCATGAGGTGGAGATTCGCGAGGCAGGACCGGTTGCCGGCGGCATGATCCACTTTGGTATCCCGGCTTATCGAATGCCGCGCGATGAATTGCAGGCGGAGATCAACCGTATTGTAAACCTCGGCGTGAAGATCACGTTGAATCATCGTGTCGAGGATGTTCTGAAGGAAAAGGAAGAGGGTGGATTCGACGCAATTTTCGTTGCCGTTGGCGCCCATATCAGCAAGAAGATCGAAATCCCGAATCGTGACGCCGGCAAGATCCTTGACGCGGTCACGTTCCTGAGCCAGGCGAAAGAAGGGGAGCCGCCGAAACTTGGGCGGCGCGTCGCAATTTATGGCGGTGGCAACACGGCCATGGACGCGGCCCGCACCGCAAAACGCCTGGGCGTCGACAGTGCGATGATCATTTATCGTCGCGACCGCAGTTCAATGCCTGCGCATGACTTCGAGGCGGACGAGGCGATGGAAGAAGGCGTGCTCATCAACTGGCTGCGCACGATCAAGGAGATCGACAAGTCGACTTTCAAGGTTGAGGTCATGGAACTCGACGAAAACGGCCGGCCGCAGCCAACAGGCGAGTTCGAGGAACTGGAAGCCGACTCCCTGATCCTGGCTCTCGGTCAGGATACGGATACGGCCTTTCTCGAGGCGGTTCCCGGCATCGAATTCGAGTGGGACCATACCGTCAAAGTCGACGAAAACATGATGACGGGTTACGCCGGGATCTTTGCGGGCGGCGACATGGTGCCGAGCGATCGCTCCGTGACCATCGCCGTCGGGCATGGCAAGCATGCAGCACGACATATAGATGCCTATCTCAACGAAAGTCAGTACGTCCGGCCGCCGCGAAACGAGGTCATCGGCCATGAGCGCCTGCACCTCTGGTACCGGACGCATGCACCCCAGGTGGAACAGGAGCGCCTGCCGCTCGACCTGCGTGAGGGTGGCTTCGACGAAGTCATGCAAAACCTCCCGGAATCAGAGGCACTGTTCGAGGCACGGCGCTGCCTGTCCTGTGGCAACTGCTTCGAATGCGATGGTTGCTACGGCGCTTGCCCGCAGGATGCGATCATCAAGCTGGGCCCGGGCAAACGGTACAAATTCGACTTCGACAAGTGCACGGGTTGTGCCGTGTGCTATGAGCAGTGTCCGTGCCACGCGATCGAAATGATCGATGAGCCTGTCGCGGAAGAGGCATCAACATGACCGAAAAACGCGCGTTGGAGGGCAATGAGGCAGTCGCACGTGTGGCGTATGCCGTCAGCGAAATCTGCTCCATCTACCCGATCACACCGTCATCCCCAATGGCCGAATCAGCTGACGTCTGGTCCGCGCAAGGGAAGAAGAATATCTGGGGCCAGGTGCCCGACATTATTGAAATGCAAAGCGAAGGGGGTGCCGCAGGTACCGCTCATGGCGCATTGCAGACAGGAGCGCTGACGACGACGTTTACGGCATCGCAAGGGCTGATGCTGATGCTGCCGAACATGTACAAAATCGCCGGTGAATTGACGTCGACGGTCTTTCACGTTGCATCGCGTTCACTCGCGGCCCAGGCCCTGTCGATTTTTGGTGATCACCAGGACGTCATGGCGGCGCGCACAACGGGTTTCGGTTTGCTGGGCTCGTCGTCCGTGCAGGAGGCGCAGGATCTCGCCTTGATCAGTCACGCGGCGACGCTGAAAGCGCGCGTCCCGTTCATGCACTTCTTCGATGGTTTCAGGACGTCGCACGAAGTCAGCAAGATCGATCTCGTCAGTGAAGACGATATCCGCGCAATGGTCGATGACAAGCTCGTCTACGAGCATCGCAAGCGCGCACTCAATCCCGACAATCCGTTCATCCGCGGTACGGCGCAGAACCCGGACGTGTATTTCCAGGGACGCGAAAGCGTCAACCGTTTCTACGATGCTACGCCCGGCATCGTGCAGGAGGCGATGGATCGCTTTGCGAAATTGACGGGCCGGCAGTACCACCTGTTCGACTATCACGGTGACCCGAATGCCGAACGCGTGATCATGCTTATGGGCTCCGGCGCTGAGACGGTCATGCAGACGATTGATGCCTTGCCGGAAAAAGGCCTGGGCATGATCAACGTGCATCTCTACCGGCCGTTTTCAAACAAGCATCTGCTCGCCGCACTGCCAGACACGGTCAAATCGATCGCCGTACTCGACCGCACCAAGGAAATCGGCGCGAGCGGTGAGCCGCTCTACCAGGACGTCATCACGGCCCTCGTCGAAGGCGTGCGTGATCGCACGATCAAAGGCCTGCCAGATGTAATAGGCGGACGCTATGGCCTGTCATCGAAGGAATTCACGCCAGCCATGGTTAAGGCGATCTTCGACGAGATGTCGAAGGAGTCGCCCAAGAATCACTTCACGATCGGCATCAAGGATGATGTCACGCACACGAGCCTTGACTTTGACCCTTCGTTCCAGATCGAAGGCGACACAGGTACGCGGGCATTGTTTTTTGGCCTTGGCGCGGACGGCACTGTCGGCGCCAACAAGAACAGTATCAAGATCATTGGCGAGAACACGGACCTCTATTGCCAGGGCTACTTCGTCTATGACTCCAAGAAGTCGGGCTCACGAACTGTTTCGCACCTGAGGTTCGGACCCGAACCAATTCACTCGCCTTACCTGATCCAGTCAGCCAACTTTATTGCCTGTCACAAGTTCGACCAGGTCAACAGGATAGAGATCCTCAATAATGCCGCCGACGGTGCGGTATTCCTGCTCGATAGTCCGTATGCGGCCGACAAGGTATGGAGCGAGCTTCCGCTGCCCGTTCAACAGATGATTATCGACAGGAACATACGGCTGTATGTCATTGACGCCGCCAGCGTCGCGCTTGAAGCGGGCATGGGCAAGCGTATCAATACGATCATGCAGGCGTGTTTCTTCGAACTGTCCGGTGTATTGCCTCCCGACGAGGCCATCGCACAGATCAAGAATGCGATTGAAAAGACCTACCACTCGAAAGGGCGGGCGGTCGTCGAGAAGAACTTTGCCGCCGTGGATGCGGCGCTTGATCACCTTTTTGAAGTGGATGTTCCTCGAGAGGCGACAAGCACTCGAACTCTGGATGACGTCGTTCCCGCTGATGCGCCGGAATTCGTGCGCGAAGTGACCGCCCAGATGATGCGTGGTCATGGTGACGAACTGCCGGTCAGCAAAATGCCGATTGACGGTACCTACCCAAGCGGTACGTCCATGTTCGAAAAGGGCAATGTTTCGGATCGTGTGCCGAAGTGGGAACCGGATCTTTGTATCCAGTGTGGCAATTGCGCGTTCGTCTGCCCGCATGGCGTTATCAGGGCGAAGTTCTACCATGAAAGCTCGCTTGATGGCGCGCCCGAAAGCTTCCCTTCCGCACCTGTCACTGCGCGCGGATTCCCCGAGACTCGCTATTCCCTGGAGGTGTATCTCGAAGACTGCACCGGCTGCAATCTTTGTGTCACGGCGTGCCCGGCCAAGAAACCGGACGACCCGGAAGTGCGCGCGATAAACATGACCGACAAGGCGCCGTTGCTGGAACAAGGCCGCAGGAATATCGAGTTTTTTGAGACCCTGGCGTTCAACGATCGTGCGTCGGTTGACTTCTCCTCCGTGCGCGGCGCCCAGTTCCTGGAGCCTTTGTTCGAGTTTGCCGGTGCCTGCGCCGGTTGCGGCGAGACACCGTATGTGAAGCTTTTATCTCAGCTGTTCGGCCCACGTCTGCTGGTAGCCAACGCGACAGGTTGTTCCTCGATCTATGGCGGCAATCTCCCGACCACCCCATGGAGCAAGAACGCGGAGGGCAGTGGCCCTGCCTGGTCGAATTCCCTGTTTGAAGACAATGCCGAGTTCGGTCTCGGCATGCGTATCGCAGCCGATCACCACATGACGATGGCTAAACAACTGGTCACAGAGCTCGCACCGGATATTGGCTACAAACTGGCCGATCACCTGGTGCACGGTGGCCAGCGAGTTGGTAGCGAACTGCGACGTCAGCGGCGCAGAGTTCGGCTGCTAAAGGAACGACTTCAGAGGCTGGTGGAGACCGATGAAACCCCGAAAGCGGCAGCGCTGCTGTCGATCGTTGATCACCTGATCCGTCGCAGCATCTGGCTGGTTGGCGGTGATGGCTGGGCCTACGACATCGGGTCGGGCGGCCTTGATCACGTGCTCGCGAGCGGTCGTAATGTCAACGTGCTCGTGATGGACACCGAGGTTTACTCGAACACGGGTGGTCAGATGTCCAAGGCGACACCACTTGGTGCATCAGCGCGATTCGCGTCAGCGGGCAAACGAATCGGCAAGAAAGACCTGGCTCTGCAGGCTATCTCGAGTGGCAACGTCTATGTCGCACAGGTGGCGATGGGCGCGAATCCACAACAGACCTTGCTCGCGATGCGCGAGGCCGAGGAGTATAACGGGCCGTCACTGATTCTCGCGTACAGCCATTGCATTGCTCATGGCTACGATCTGCGGGATGGCCTGAAACAGCAGCAACTCGCGACAGCAAGCGGTTACTGGCCATTGATTCGATACAACCCGGCGTTGCGCGCTGCTGGTAAGAAACCGTTCGTACTTGATTCGCCGCGCCCGACGATTCCCTTGCGCGAATACGCTTACAACGAGAACCGCTACAAGGTCCTTACCAAGAGCAATCCGGAGGAGGCCGAGCGCCTTATGGTCATGGCTCAGGAAACGGTGGACCGGCGCTGGGAGACCTACGAGCACCTGTCGAAACAGGAGCCGACCCAGTTCGAAAGAGCGGGATAAAAAAAAGGGCGGGACCCAATGGGTCCCGCCCTCTCATTCCAAACCTGTAGTGGCTTAGATGGCTACGATGTTCTCAGCCTGCGGACCTTTCTGGCCCTGCGTGACCGTGAACTCGACCTTCTGGCCTTCGGCCAGCGTCTTGAATCCGTCGCCTGAGATATTGCTGAAGTGAGCAAATACGTCGGGACCTGATTCCTGCTCGATAAAGCCAAAGCCTTTCGATTCGTTAAACCATTTTACTGTTCCAGTTGTTCTAGACATAACTATTTCCTAAATTTTCAAAAGTTGATGATCTTCTTTATTGAAGATCGGGCGCGAGAATTGATGCTTGTACTTATGAGAAAACAGGACGGAGTACAACTAAGGAACTTCGAAATGGAAACCACAAAGATAAGCCGATCGTTCTAGCTGAGGGAAGTATATGCCTCGATTGTGACAAGTCAATGAAAATCGGGCGTTATTTGTGGGACAGAAGTCGCTTATTTGGGACAGAAACAGAGCAGGAATGCGGTGTTCGGGGCGATGCCCCGGGGTGCCAGGCCCGGGTCCGCAAAGGGCCGTTTTCCCGATTCCCAGCGCGGCAGGCCGGTTATCGCGATGAATTCGATGCTGTAACATCCGCTGAATGCCAACCAATCAGGGGCTGCAATGGAAATCAGCAACACCGAGAATATTCCCGGTCGTCGTATCGTCGAGTTTTACGGCATTGTGACCGGCAACACGGTACGCGCCAAACACATCGGACGCGACATTATGGCTGGTCTTAAGAACATAGTCGGCGGCGAACTGGTCGGCTACACGGAACTGTTGCAGGACTCCCGCAACGAGGCGACCGAGCGCATGATCCAGCAAGCACAATCAATGGGTGCAAACGCTGTGGTCAACGTACGGTTTGCAACCAGTTCCATCGCGCAAGGTGCCGCCGAATTGTTCGCCTACGGCACAGCGGTCAAAGTTGAATGACATGGACGGCGCGACTTTCGAAAATCTGAACCTCTTTCTGAACTTCGGCTTGCCGTTGTTGCTCCTGATGCTGGCGTATTTCATAGGCAGCATGATTGAGCGCAGTCACCTCCGCAGTATTCGCAAACGAGAAAGTGAATATTACGGATATCCGGTTGTCTCGTTCGACACAATGCCCGATGACTGGAAGGTATCGGAGTCGACGATGGTGGCCGGGAATATCGTGGTGTCACTCGACTACTTCAAGCGGGTGATCGCGGGACTGCGGAGTCTCGTCGGCGGGCGCATAAAAACCTACGAACCCCTGCTCGAACGTGCGCGACGCGAAGCATTGCTGCGCATGACCGAGTCGGCACGCGGGCAGGGTTACGACGCGATTTTCAACGTGCGCCTGGAAACCTCGCGTCTCGCTAATTCGAGAGGTGATGGCAACGGCACAGCCGGCGTCGAGATGCTCGCTTTCGGCACGGCAGTCAAGTTCGCGTCACGATTTGCCAGGACACTGTGAGATACGTCCCGAAGCAACCCCGCGAAGGGATCAACGTCAGCGACACGCATCCGCTCGTGGAGGCAGGCACGCTTGTTGTCGGACTCACGGCGATCTTCATTGCCATCGTGCTGGCGCTGGTTTTTCTGATCGAAGTCGCTCTCTACTTTATCCCTGCCGAGAAAGAGGCGGAGTTGTTCAGGGACTGGCTGCCTGATGATCTCGTGACCGTTTCTCCCGGTGACGAGCGACTTTACAATACACAACGACTCGTGGATCGCCTGGCATTTCACTGGGCAGGTGCACCGTATGAATTCAGGGTCGAGATAGACGATTCCGAAGTCGCGAATGCGATGGCATTACCCGGCGGACTGATTATTGTGACGCAGGGCTTGTTGGACCAGGTCGAGTCCGAGAATGAACTCGCTTTCGTGCTGGGCCATGAACTCGGTCATTACAAAAATCGTGATCATATACGGGCGCTGGGGCGAGGCATCGTTTTCTCCCTGTTTTTTACGGTCGCAATGGGAAGCGATGTTGCGGGCCTCGGTCTCAAAGTCAGTGACCTGGCGCTGCGTGGCTTTAGCCGCAAGCAGGAATCACGAGCCGATGAATTCGCGCTGGCCGTTGTTTATACGCAATACGGACATGTGAACGAGGCGTGGCGTCTGTTCGAGCGTTGGGGTGACGAAGGGAATTCGATTCGCGATCTTGTGGCCTACCTGTCGACGCATCCGCAGGCAGGGGATCGTGTCGAGCGTCTCGAGTCGCTGGCTATCAGGGAGGGCTGGCCACTGCAGGGGCGAGTAACGGCATTGCAGTGGCAGTAGCGCGTCGCACATCCATGTGCTTCACGGCATAAGGCCGTCCCTGGCCAAAGCCGCTCTCGCACATCCATGTGCTTCACGGCATAAGGCCGTCCCTGGCCAAAGCCGCTCTCGCACATCCATGTGCTTCACGGCATAAGGCCGTCCCTGGCCAAAAAATGCCCCGCTGCTTTTCAGCAGCGGG
>JBFFOS010000130.1:0-7670 GCA_041574375.1 Woeseiaceae bacterium | reverse complement strand
GAGCGGATGCGGGCATATCGGAAGCGGAAACGTGACGCTGGTTTGAAAAATGTCCGCCGCTGGGAGCCAGCGGAGGGTGTGCGACAGTATTCGGATCACCGTATTTTGGATGCCCGCAGTCTGGCGATGCACTGCAAAATTGCACAGAAGATCTTGCGTGATCCCGATTTGCTCGACAAGGCAAGAAAAAACCTCGAGCGTTGGAGCGCGAAGTCGGCAGACCCTAAACCGCAATATCTCCACGAATGGCAGGAAATACTCAAGCGTCCCTGGCCGGAAATAGCGGAGATAATCACCAGCATGAGCGAAGATGCGACGAGGCTACGTTCGTCATCTCCATTTGCTGGGATCCTTACCGCTGACGAGCGCGATCAGATTTATGCAGCGTTCAGAGCTTGAGCACATTATTCGCGCTAGCGGCGAAATCGCTGCCGATGATGAAATCATCATCATCGGCAGCCAGGCCATATTGGGCCAGTTTCCGGATGCGCCAGTACGACTTCTGTCATCAATGGAAGCCGATGTCTATCCGAAGAACCACCCGGAAAAAGCGGACAAGGTCGACGGCGCGATTGGCGAGGGCTCATCGTTTCACGAATTGCACGGCTACTACGCTCAGGGGGTCGGGAAGAAGACTGCTGTACTGCCGGTAGATTGGGAAAACCGTTTGGTCGCAGTGAAGAATGAAAATACAAATGGCGTCACAGGGTACTGTCTGGAAGTTCATGATCTTGCGATTTCAAAAACAATCGCGATGAGGCCAAAGGATCTGGAATTTGTGCAGGAACTGGTGCGGCACGACATGATTGATAAGAAGACGATACTTGGACGTCTCAGACAAACTGATCTCGAGGATTCAATACGTCGCATTGCCCAAGCGCGACTAAAATCGTTCTTCAAGTCCTGATGCCTGCACTCCGAAGGCAGGGGTAATAGGTTCGATCGGAGCGCGACGCAGTCGCGCGACAGGCGGAGGAGTGAAGCGACGACGAGGCGGCGAAGCCGCCGTCCAGTCCTGTCGGGGCCGCTCTCGGCTATCCGCTAGGTGATACAATTCTACGATGCACGAAACGCCCGCCCAATCAGCTTCCGGTGCTGGACATGACCGCTCGCTAATAGAGTGGTTTGCTACGCTGACGCCTGAGCAGCGACTGGCGGAACTGGAGTCAAGGGTCGGTTTCTTCCTCTCATTGCGGCTGCACAATGAATCCCAGCTTTCGCGAGATACTTGAACTTCTCAATAAGCACGAGGTTGAGTACATCGTTGTTGGTGGCGTAGCGGCTGTAATTCAAGGTGCGCCCATCACAACGTTCGATCTTGATGCGCTGGTTCGGATCAGCGATGACAACGCAAGTCGTTTATTCCTCGCCCTCGACGAGCTCGACGCCCACTACAGAGAGCATCAATCTACGATCAAGCCCACCAGGGAAGATATCTTGGCGGGTGGGCATCTATTGCTCCTGACACGGGCAGGACCATTGGATGTGCTGGGCTTCATTGGCGACAAAGACCGATACGAAGATCTGCTGCACCTGTCCTCGGAAGTCGCAATGACGATCGGGAAGTTTCGTGTTCTCGATCTGGAAGAGCTGATACGGCAGAAGAAAGCGACTGATCGGCCGAAGGATCGAGCTGTCATCGAGCTACTGGAAGAGGCTCTGCGTCACCATAAGCAAAAAGACTGACGCCTACACTTCGAAGGCGTCCCTCAAGTTCGAACCGAGCGCGGCGAAGCTGCGTGACAGGCGCAGGAACGTGGCGACGACGAGGTGCCGGTGGTCGGAAAGGTCACAATGATGGGCAGGGACGGCATCTCGAAGGTCCATGTGCTTTAATTGATCATCAGTTATTTAACAAGGGAAGAATAGATGGATAAGAAAAACAAAGTGACGCGCAGAGATCTTATTCGCGCGGGTACAGGTATGGCCGCCGGCGTATTCGCCGGTAATGCGGCTGCAAGCGCCATGTCGCCGACACCGGATAATCCGGAGGGTCCTTTTTATCCCATCCACGAGCAGACCGACCGGGATATGGATCTGACACGGGTCGCGGGGCGGGAAGGCCGCGCCCAGGGTCAGGTTATTCGCGTCAGCGGTCGCGTGCTTGACGAGTCCGGCGAGCCAATCGAGGGTGCGGTTGTGGATGTCTGGCAAGCGAACGCCGCCGGCCGTTATGACCATGAAGGCGACACGTCTGACACACCGAGGGATCCGAACTTCCAGGGCTGGGCCGTGCTAAAGACCGATGCTGAGGGTCGCTATGCCTTCACGACGATCAAACCCGGTCCGTACACCGCGATGGGTGAGTGGGTCCGTCCGCCACACATTCACTACAAGGTTTCACGCCGCGGATACAAGGAACTGATCACACAGATGTACTTCGATGGCGATCCGTTAAACGACAAGGACCGGTTGTTCAAAGCCGTTCCGGAGGGCGAACGTAAACACCTGCTGGTGACTTTCAGCGAACAAGACGTTCCCGAAGGTGAATTCAATATTGTGCTGGGAAGCGTCGGCACCGCCTGATCCGAAGGATAGAAAAGTCTATCGATCTCTCGCGGCTTTCAATCGATAGAGTCAGTTACTTACACTTGAAATGGTGAGCTCCGAAGGTAGGGAGGGGAAGGGCGGCGAACGATTGTTGCTTATTCAAGAACAATAATTTCCCTAAACTACTGTTTGTTCCATTTTGATCAATAGGTACGCTTGAATCTTCGAAATCATGGACATAGGTAGCTGTTATGGGTCTTCTGATCGACGGCAGGTGGCACACGGACTGGTACGACACCAAGGCGACCAAGGGCCGGTTCGTGCGCAAGGATTCGCGCTTTCGCAACTGGGTCACGGCTGACGGAGCAGCCGGGCCGAGCGGTGACGGCGGTTTCAAGGCGGAAGCCGGGCGCTATCATCTCTACGTATCGATGGCCTGCCCCTGGGCTCATCGCACCCTGATCTTCCGTCGTCTCAAGGGGCTCGAAGACATGATCTCGTTGTCCGTTGTCAATGCCTTCATGGGCGACGACGGCTGGACCTTCGATGAGGGCGACGACGTTATTGCCGATTCCGTCAATCACAAGGCCCGCCTCCACGAGGTCTATACGCAGGCCGATCCCGAGTACAGCGGCCGCGTCACGGTGCCCGTGCTGTGGGACAAGGAGCGCAACACTATCGTCAGCAACGAGTCGTCGGAAATCATTCGCATGTTCAACAGCGCGTTTGATGACATTGGTGCGACGCCGGGCGACTATTACCCCGAGCCGTTGCGCGACGAGATCGATGCGCTGAACGATTTCATCTACCCGAACATCAATAACGGCGTCTATCGTGCCGGGTTCGCGACGACCCAGGACGCCTACGAAGAAGCGGTGCAGGATGTCTTCGCCGCGCTCGACAAGCTGGAGCAAAGGCTCGCCGAGCGGCGCTACCTGGCCGGCTCGACGATGACGGAGGCAGACTGGCGACTCTTTACCACCCTGGTGCGCTTCGACGCCGTCTACGTCGGGCATTTCAAATGCAATGTGCGCCGCATCGTGGACTACCCGAACCTCTGGGGCTACGTGCGCGACCTGTATCAACAGCCCGGCATCGGTGAGACCGTGAAGCTCGACCACATCAAGCGGCACTATTACGCCAGTCATGACACGATTAACCCGACGGGCGTGATTCCGATCGGGCCCGCAATAGATTTCGAGGAACCACACGGCCGATCCTGATGCGACTGAACGCGGACTTCTCCGAGCGCGTAGTGATCCGTCCCGACGATTACGTATGGGTGCCTTCGCCGATGCCCGGCGTCGAGCGCATGATGCTCGACCGTGTTGGGGACGAAGTCGCGCGGGCGACCTCGCTCGTTCGCTACCAGCCGGGCAGCACGTTTTCGCCACACGTGCATGCTGGTGGCGAGGAGTTCTTCGTGCTCGAGGGCGAGTTCGGTGACGAACACGGGCTCTATCCGACCGGCACCTATGTCCGCAACCCGATCGGTACGCGTCACACGCCGCGCGTCGGTGACCGAGGCTGCAGCATATTCGTCAAGCTCCACCAGTTCGAGAAAGCCGACCAGCAGCCGGTCAACCTCGACACCAACGAAGCCGAATGGTTACCCGGGCTCGTACCGGGACTCACGGTGATGCCGCTGCACGAATACGGTACCGAGCACGTGGCGCTCGTCAAGTGGGCGCCCAACACCGAGTTCCAGCCGCACACGCACTGGGGAGGCGAGGAGATCCTCGTACTCGAAGGCTGTTTTCATGACGAACACGGTGAGTACCCGGCCGGCAGCTGGATTCGCAACCCCGACCAGAGCCGTCACACGCCCTACACGCGCGACGAGGGCGCACTGATCTACGTCAAGGTTGGCCATCTCGGGCACGGAAGAATTGTCGGTAAAGACAAATTTGATCTGTAACGCAATGTATCAACTGCATTTCTGATGCCGTTCGTATCGTATGATCGCGATGTTATGAAGGCCAATTCAGCAAGTCTCCCGAGCAAGGTCTGTCCCGTTTGCGATCGGCCCTTTGCATGGCGTCGCAAATGGAAGAAGGACTGGGAAACCGTGAAGTACTGTTCGAAACGCTGCCAGGGAAAAAGGACCCGCGATGCCCGAGGGACCTGAAATACGACGTGCGGCCGACAAGGTCGCACGAGTGCTCGTGGGCAACAGGGTCGAAAACGTCAGCTTTGGCCTCCCGCAGCTCAAGCGTTTCGAGAAAAGACTGGCCGGTCAAATCGTGACGGCCGTCGATACCCGGGGCAAAGCCATGCTCACGCGCTTCAACAATGGCCTGACCATTTACAGCCACAATCAGCTGTACGGCCGCTGGTACACAGTCCGCCGGCCACGCATGCCGAGGACAGGCCGCCAGTTGCGCATCGAGCTCCGTACCCGGACCCACAAAGCCCTGCTCTACAGTGCGTCCGATATCGACGTGCTCGATGATGACCAGTTGCTGAAGCATCCGTTTCTGAGCCGCGTCGGCCCCGACATCCTGGATCGCGCGCTGATGAAGGCGCACGTTGTCGAGCGTCTCTGCGATCCGGCATTTCGCAATCGCTCGCTTGGCAGCCTGTACCTGGACCAGCGATTCCTTGCCGGTAACGGCAACTACCTGCGCTCGGAAATACTGTGGGCGGCAGGCCTCGATTCGCAACGCAAGCCTGCCGGGCTGGCAACGGCTGAACTCGAAGCGCTGGCAGACGAAACACTCAGGATGGCGCGGCGCTCTTACCGTACGCGCGGCGTGACCGTAGCGCCGGCGCTCGCCACGAAGCTCAAGGCCGATGGTCTTGGTTACGCAGCGTATCGCTTCTACGTCTTCGGCAGGGAGGGGCGGCCCTGCCGTCGGTGCGAGTCGCCGATCGAACGGCGCACGATGGGTAGCAGGAACCTGTTCACATGCCCGACCTGCCAACCTCGTCAAATGCCTATTTTGACGTAGTTCAGATTAGCCATCACACTATGCCGCTGCGAAACATGCCTTGCTGGAAACAACTATGAGACTAAATTCAGCACTTCTAATGTGTACATCAGCGGTTTTGCTGGTCGCTTGTGGCGGACCGCAAGAGCCACCGGCTGCGCCGCCACCCGCCGTCGAATATCATGAAGTCGGTAGAGAAGCTGTCGCGTTCTCCTTTGAATTCGTGGCGCGAACGCGCGCCAGCGAAGACGCGGCCATCCAGGCGCGCATCACGGGTAGCATCATCGAACGCAATTTTGATGAAGGTCAGGAGATAGAAGCCGGCGCCCTGATGTACCGCATTGACCCACGCCCGTACCAGGCGGCACTGGCATCGGCCCAAGCAGAACTCTCGAACGCGCAAGCTGCTCTCGACAATGCCGAGCGGAATCTCAAGCGTGGCGAAGAGCTGTCGCCGGACGGCTACATAAGTGCATCCGAGATGGATAAGTTGCGCAGTGAATACGATCGCGCGACGGCCGCCAAGGAGGCAGCATTGGCCGCGATCGACAATGCCCAAATCAATCTCGATTTTACCGAGATTCGCGCCCCGTTCACGGGCGTTGCCGGCCGCTCGAATCTCAGCATCGGTGACCTGGTCAGTCCGCAGACGGGTGCGCTCGTTACGCTCGTCCAGCTCGACCCGATGCTGGTCGATTTCGACGTTGACGAGCAGGCGCTTGCCAACAGTATGAAAGCCAACCAGGCTCGTGCCGCGGCGGGTGAGCCACCGATCGAGTACGTCCCGAAACTCAGACTCGTGACCGGCGATATTTATCCGCATGTCGGCACGATCGATTACGCAAGCAACCGGGTTAATGCCACCACCGGCACGATTACGGTAACCGCGCGTTTCCCCAATGCCGATAGCCACCTGTTGCCGGGACAGTTTGCCCGTGTCGTCGTGCAGCGTGGTGAGGCAGAGATGAAGCTGTTGATCCCGCAGCCGAGTGTTCTTGAAGACATGCAGGGCCGTTACGTCTATACGGTGAATGACGAAAATCTCGTCGTTCGCAAAAATGTGACACTGGGACAGCGTGATGGCGTGAACTGGGTGGTCGACTCCGGGCTTGAGGACGGTGACCGGGTCATCGTTAACGGCGTCCAGAAAGTGCGGCCGAACATGCCGGTGAACGCAACGCCGGTTGAGGCGATGCCGCATGATACGCCAAACCCCGTCAACTAGGCCTGCCTGATGATCAGTAAAACGTTCATCGAACGGCCGAAGTTCGCGATGGTCGTGTCCATTATTATTGTTCTTGCAGGACTGATCTCGATTCCGCTTCTGCCCGTCTCCGAATTCCCGGAGATCACGCCGCCACAGGTCAGTGTTTCGACCGTTTATCCCGGCGCCAATGCGAAGACCCTGGTCGACTCCGTCGCCGGCCCCATCGAGCAGCGTGTCAATGGTGTCGAAGGCATGCTGTACATGCAATCGACGAGCGCGAACGACGGAAGCTACTCACTCAACGTCTCTTTCGACTTCGGCACGGATCCGGATATGGCGCAGGTTCGGGTGCAGAATCTCGTTGCCCAGGCAGAGCCCCTGTTGCCGGAAGAGGTCAAACGCCAGGGCATCACGGTACGCAAGCAATCGACCGACATGCTCATGGTTGTCAACGTCCATTCGCCAGAGGTCGACTTGTCGGCCGAGTTCATTTCGAACTACGCGTCGATCAATGTGGCTGATGTCATAGCGCGTGTCGAAGGTGTTGCCGAAGCGCGCAACATGGGTGCGCTCGATTACGGCATGCGCGTCTGGCTGGATCCGGATCGTATGGCCGCTATTGGCCTGACGACGGAAGATGTTGTCGCCGCAATTCGGGAACAGAACGTGCAGGTTGCCGTCGGGCAGATTGGCGGCCCGCCGATCCCCAAAGGGCAACAGTTTCAGTACACGCTGACGGCGCAGGGTCGGCTGCGAACCGCCGAGGAATTCGAGCGTATCGTTGTGCGTGCCGGCGGCGACGCCCAGGTCGTTTATCTTCGCGATATCGCCAGGATAGAACTCGGCTCACAGAACTACGCCTGGCGCGGCGAGCTGGACGGCCGGCCATCCGCCGTCATTGCCGTCTATAAGCTCCCAAGCGCCAACGCGCTGGAGGTTGCGGACAATATCTACGACCTCATGGAGACGCTCCAGCCGACGTTCCCCGACGGTCTCACCTATTCAATCCTTTACGACACGACCCGCTATATCGAAATCTCGAT
>JBFFOS010000129.1:0-7705 GCA_041574375.1 Woeseiaceae bacterium | reverse complement strand
GACTCCGGAAGCCGGGGTCCAGTTTCGAAAGGACGCGTATGGGAACGAAGGAATTCGCTCGTTCCTCCGTGACGTGCTTGCACTGGCGAATGCTTCCGTAGAGGGCAGTCGCTACATAGTCGTGGGCGTCGATTTTGATGATAAAGGACGCAAACATACCCACTCGGTCCAGAACGAGGATTTTTCGGGCAAACCGTCGTATCAAGCCCTGGCCAACGAGTTCATCGAGCCGCCGGTTCGCATTCGATACAAGCCCCTTTCAGTCGACGGCGCACGAGTAGGCGTTTTTGAGATTGGTGATTGCCAGGATCGACCGTACATGATGCGCGTCGACTACGCAGAAACCCTTCGTCGCGGCGATGCGTACAAGCGCGTGAACAATGCGCCGATCAAGATGGGCCGCAGGCAGCTGATGGAGCTGTTCGAATGCAAGTTCCGCGACTCGGTCTCAGCTGGCGACATCGAAGTCGGTTTCCCGGGCGACATCATTCACAAGGATCTCGCAATTCCGACCTGCGACCTGTCGAAGATGCCATCGGCCCTGGCATCGAACAAGCTCGAAGAGTTGCTCAACATTCGCAGCATGTCTGGTCACTCGGGATCAACGACAATGGTGGCTCGCCTGACACATGCCCGCCTGTACGGCACCGAAGACCCCTACGTTGATCGTTCGCCCGAAGACATCATGATCGAGCTGAACCAGGTTCGCAGCAAGTACCGTCACCAGGACTATCACTTCCTGTTTGACGATCATGCCGAGAAAATGCAGCTCGTCGTCTATAACCAGGGCGAGGAGCCGATCATCGATGCGTCATTGTCAATCGCGCTACCAAACCACAATTCATTTTATGTTGCTGATGAACTGCCAAAACGCCCGATAAACGGCCGCTTCGTCGATCGGACACCGGATGAAATTTCCAGCTATCCGGCCGTGACGCTCAAAGATGATTCCGTGAACGTCACGGCCAAGATTGGGGACATCCCGGCAGGCGAGCCCATCGAAGTCTTTGTGTCGCCCTTGCTACTGTGTGTGGGCGCCGAGTTGAGCGGCAGGCGCTTTGGCATTCGCTACGCGTTGCACGGGCAAAACCTCAGGGCACCGGCAAAGGGGCAGCTGAAACTCAGGTTTATCCAGGGCCGCCGCTGAAAGGCCGGGCTACGACGTCCACTTCTCGACGTGTGGCGCTGTATAGCGCTCGAATTGCTGGACGATCCCAGCGGGGTCCGAATCCACGAGCAGCATATTGCGGTGCTCGCGGCGCAAGAACCCTTCTTTGTTGGCGTGATCGAGATAAGCCAGCAAATGATCAAAATAACCTTTGACGTTGAGCAGGCCACACGGCTTGTCGTGAAAGCGTAGCTGGCCCCACGTAATGATCTCGATGATTTCCTCGAGCGTGCCATAACCGCCGGGTAGCGCGATAAATCCGTCCGAAAGCGCCGCCATCATGGTCTTGCGCTGATGCATCGACGCGACGACATGCAGTTCGGTCAGGCCCTGGTGGGCAATTTCCTTGTCTGTGAGCATCTTCGGTATGACGCCGTGTACCTTGCCACCGTGCTCCAGCATCGCATCCGCAAGGACGCCCATGATGCCTTTGTCGGCGCCGCCGTAGACGAGTTCAAGTTCGTGTCGAACCAGCACATCGGCCAATTCTCGCGCAGCAGCCGAGTATTCAGGCAGCACGCCCGAGCTGGAACCACAATAAACGCAGACCCTGCGCATTGCTCAAGCCGGTAGCGCCGGCGACTTGATGCGATGCACGATCTCGGCAATTCCGGGACGATGTTTCTCGAGTTCTTCGGGCGTCAGCGCGTCGAGTTCGTGCGGGAATACCAGCCATTCTGCGGTTTTATGCAGGAAGAAGTCGGGGGTCAGGTCGGTTTCGTTTCGGCTCGGCTTGAACCAGGGGACGGCGACGCGTATGTCCTCGGGCGTGTTATCCCGCGCGCGCCTGTGCAGTTCATCAATAACCGCCTTGATCGTGTTGCCTGTATCGAAGACATCATCGACGATGAGTACGCGATCGTCATGACAAATCTTCTTGATGATGTAATTCAGGCCATGCACCGCAACGTGGCCTCGCTGATCCACGCCCGTATAGGACGACGTCCGAATCGCAATGTGGTCGGACGTAACGCCACAATACGACAGGGTTTCCTGCAGAGCCATCCCGACGGGTGTGCCGCCGCGCCAGATCGCAATGATCATCGTGGGCTCGAAACCACTCTCGAGCACTTTGATCCCGAGCTCAATCGAGTCTTCCAGCAGGTCCTGGGCAGATAGTACGGTCTTGTCCATCGTTATTCTCTTGTGTGCGGACTGGGGTGCGGCCTTATAATGGCTGACCTCAATTCTACCCCTGCACCGCCCGGGAACAACACCAATGCATGAGCGATTTATTGCTGCGAACGACCTGCTCCGGGATTCGTTCCAGTTGGCAGCCAATATCTACGAGGCGGGATTCGAGCCCGATTTCCTTGTCGGTCTGTGGCGTGGCGGCAGTTCTGTCGGCATTGCCGTCCAGGAAGGCCTCGACTATTTCGGCGTAAAAACCGATCACATTGCGATTCGTACTTCCTACACGGGCGCTCGCAGCTACTCACAGATGGTCGACAAGGCCGACGCGATCCGTGTCCATGGGCTGCAATACCTGCTCGAGAATCTCTGCTCGCATCACTCGTTACTGATTATCGATGATGTTTACAGCACCGGGTCCAGTGTAAGCGCTGTGATCAGTCAGCTGGCAAAGAAAACGCGTCGCAACCTGCCGCATGACATTCGCATTGGCACTGTCTGGTACCGACCAACCGAGAAAACCCTGCGCACGCCCGACTATTTTGTCCACGAGACCGGTGACTGGCTCGTACTTCCCTACGAGATGAGCGGGTTTTCACTGGCCGAGTTGCGGCAGAACAGGCCCGAAATGGCCGACTTGCTCAAACGACTCGAGCCACACGTCAGGGACGAAGACCTGCCGGTCGGATGACCGACAACCGGACTTTTCTGCGCGTCCTGTTCGATGCCGCTGTTGCGGCCGCAAGTCCGGCGGCATGCATGCCACTCTGGCTCGAAGACCGACCTGCCGGGAATGTCATTGTGGTCGGCGCAGGCAAGGCTGCCGCAAGCATGGCCGCCATCATTGAGCAACAATGGGCGGAACCGCTGCGCGGACTGGTCATCGTCCCGGACGGGCATAAAGCCGATTGCGATCAGATCGAGGTCGTCGAAGCGTCCCACCCGATTCCCGATGAACGGGGCGTAATTGCCACGCAACGTATACTCGACCTGGTCTCGAACCTGTCAGCTGACGACACAGTGGTTTGCCTGTTGTCGGGAGGCGGCTCTTCACTGTTGTGTGCACCGGCGCCCGGAATTACTCTCAACGAGAAAAAAGCGAAGACGATTGAGCTACTCGCGAGCGGTCTGCCGATACACGAGATCAACAGAGCGCGCCGGGAACTTTCAGCAGTCAAGGGCGGCAAACTGGCAGAAGCCTGCGCGCCGGCGCATGTCATTACGCTGATTATTTCGGACGTGCCGGGCAACGACCCCGCCGTCGTGGCATCGGGTCCTACGCTCATCGACGCCGCAACCGCCCGCGAAAATGACGTTCGCATACTCGCTACCAGTGATGATGCAATCCAGGCAGCGGCCCTGCGTGCCCTGGAGCTCGATGTCACTCCCTATATACTCGGCGACCTTGCCGGCGATGCGCGCACATTGGCCAGCGAGCACGCCAAGCTCGCGATCGACATTGCCGACGGTAATGGGCCGATCGAGCCGCCCTGCGTCATCCTCTCTGGCGGCGAAACAACGGTGCGCGTAACGGGATCGGGAAAGGGTGGACGCAATGGTGAATATGGTCTTGCCCTGGCGATCGCGCTCGATGGCCACGAACGCATATCCGCAATTGCCTGTGACACCGATGGTATCGACGGCGCCGGTGACAATGCAGGCTGCTACGTCTTTCCGGATTCACTCAGGCGCGCACCGAGAGATGCATTGGAAATGCAGGCCAATAATGACAGCTACGCGTATTTCGATGCCCTTGGCGACCTCGTCGTCACAGGCCCCACGCGCACGAACGTCAATGACTTTCGAGCGATCCTGGTACGTTAGTCACCGAGGCGGACGATCAGCTCGTTCAACAGGTCGGTCGATGTAACGATGCCGAGTAATCTGCGCTTTTTGTCCACGACCGGCAACGCGTGAAAATTCCCGATGGAGAGTTTTTCTACCGCGTCACGCAAGGTCGAGTTTTTGTCGAGGACAGTAACGTTCGTCTCCATGATCTGATCGACGGTCGCACGAGAAAAAATGGCCATTTTGTCGTCGAGCAGGTGGAGCTTGAGAAGATCGGAGGAAGAAACAATGCCAACGAGGCGATCGCCCTCAACGACCGGGAGATGATGAATAACATTACTTTCGAGCAGGCGACGCGCTTCGGCCGCGCTGCTTTGGGGGCTGACGGTGGCCGGGTCGGATGTCATGACCTTGTCGATAGCAATATCACGCATCGCCACACCTGTCTCGGTTATCCGAAACTATGAAATGATTGCAATAGCCTTATCTAGTCGGGACTATACGTACACCTGGTTTCAGCGAGACAGATTCATGCAGGACCTGCCCCACAGCTACGTCGTTTCAGCCAGCGCTGAAGGCGCGAAAAACGTAATTGTCTCTGCCGCAAATTTGCCCGACCTGGAAACAGCAGGGCCACCCCAGTTCGGCGGACCGGGCGATGTCTGGTCTCCGGAGACCATGCTTGTCGGCGCAGTCGCAAACTGTTTCATTTTGTCTTTCCGGGCCATTGCAAGGAAAGCTAAACTGGACTGGCTCACGCTGGAGTGCGAGGTCGACGGAGAACTCGATAAGATCGAGAATTTCACGCAGTTCACACGCTTCAAGGTGATGGCGCGGCTCACGATTACCGATGAGCAGTATCGTAAGAAGGCGGAAATCATCCTCGAAAAAGCCGAGAAGTACTGCCTTATCTCGAACTCTATGAAAGCGCCTTCGCATCTCGAGGCCGAGGTCATAGTCGCCGACTGACCGCGGCCACACGACTTCGAGTGTGATTAGACGAGCCGACCTTCGACATACGTAGCCGCGACGTTGCGGTCGTCGGCAAGCGTCATCAGCGCGAAGAGTTTTTCCTCGATCGTAGATGCCGCCGCACATCGTCGAGCCGTCAGGCGCGAACCTTCAAAATCGAGAACGGCGAAGTCCGCTTCCTTGCCCTTTTTGAAGTTCCCGATCTTGTCGTCGAGATCAAGGGTTTCTGCTGCGCCCAGCGTAGCAAGGTACAGTGCACGCATCGCGGGCAACGCATGTTCCCGTAAGTGCAGGACCTTGTAGGCCTCGCTGGCCGTCCTCAGCATCGACAGACTCGTTCCCCCGCCGACGTCGGTACCAAGCCCACATTTGATCCCCGCCTTGCGCATTGCCGGCAAATCGAACAGGCCGCTGCCGAGAAAGAGATTCGACGTGGGGCAAAAAGCCGCCGCCGCACTAAGTGTGGCCATTCTCGACCTGTCCTGCTCATCCATGTGCAGGCAATGGGCAAACACCGCGCGCTCGCGCACCAGGCCGAATCGATCATAGACATCGAGATAGCTGCGGCTGTCCGGAAATTGCCGGGCAATCTGCTCGACTTCATCCATGTTCTCGGCGAGATGGGTATGAATCCATGTATCCGGGTATTCAGCCGCAAGCTTGCCGGCAGCCGCCAGCTGTTCCGGAGATGACGTCAGCGCGAATCGCGGTGTAATTGCGTAACCAAGCCTGCCTCGTCCATGCCAGCGTTCGATCAGGGCTTTGCTTTCCGTGTATCCCGATTCCGGCGTGTCCCTGAGTGCCTCCGGACAATTGCTGTCCATCAGGACCTTGCCCGCGATCAGGCGCATGTCGTGCGCTTGGGCGGCCTCGAAGATCACATCGGCAGAATGCGCATGCACGGTGCCGAACACCAATGCTGTCGTTGTGCCGTTGCGCAGCAATTCATCGATGAATGCGTTCGCTACTTCGCGCGCGTAGGACGGGTCGGCGAACTCTGCCTCGGCCGGGTACGCATACTGATTCAACCAGTCGAGTAACTGCGCGCCATACGAACCAATGATATCCAGCTGCGGAAAATGTACGTGGCAGTCAATGAAACCGGGGACGATCAGTTTGCCGCTATAGTCTGTGATTGCGAGATCGGTGGGAAGTTTCTTCTGCAGGGCGTCAGCAGGACCGACATCGGTGATACGACCCTCATCAACGACGAGTAGTCCATCCGCGAAATGCTCCCAGGCCGACGGGTTCGACTCCTCTCCCGGGTCGGCCAGGCAGTGCAGGATTGATGCCCGCAAAGCTTCCACTAGACGGTTTCCAGCATGACGACATCATCAAGCATGTGTGTTTCGCAATTCGACTCTTTACCACCACGGTCAACGATCAGGAAATCCTGTCCCGCATCAAACGCGATCAGCGGCATGTGCCAAGTGCCGCGATGGTAGTTAATACCCTGTTTACCGTTTGTGACGAATGCCCGCAGATCCGAGGCTTCGACCGATTCGCCCGGCGGCGCGACGACGATGACCATACGGCAGGGCTTCAAGGGCACGAATGCCTGGCTGCCCAGTGGATGGCGTTCGACCATGTCGATTCGCAATGGCAACGTCGTTGGCGCACGACACCGCGCAATGCTGATCGCGACGTCGCCGCCACCCATGTCGATGTCGCAGAGATCGTCGAAACGCCGGAAACGCGCTTCGTTCATCGCGCCGGAGTTCTCGGGCGACGCCTCGATCACGTCGCCATAGAGAGCAAATCGTTCTTTCGTGAGCGGCTCGGGCCGCAATGAAATGGAACCCCGCTCAGCCATGAACGCGGCCAAACAGACGAAGTCGGCTTACACCACCGTCCGGATAGATCGACATTCGTACATGGCTGACGGGGCCGATTTCTTCGAGTGCGTCGTCGAAATAGTGCTGTTGATCCATCTTGAGCTTCGCAAGCGGTAACAAGGTCTGCCACTTCGGCGAATCGTTACTGGCGTCGTCGTCACTGTCGAACAATGCCGCTTCAAGTGAGACCCGATCCGGGTAGTTGCCTTTGAAATGCGCCGTATCGACTTCGGCACGCTCGATCACCCCGGCCTGGCCGAGCGCGATGATGACCCAGTCATTGCCGGGACCTCTCCGCCTTGCGGTTTCCCAGCCATCTCCCATGTTGACGCCGCGCCCGGGCGCCGTCAGGTTGTGCACACTGCCGTAGTGCTCATCGCTGCATGCGATTGGCCGACCGCCATGCTCGACCGCGGCCAGGTCCACGTAGCCATCGATGTCGGTAAAGTCCGCTTTGACTTCACCAAATACTCGCAGCCGGGCCACGCCTCCATCCGGGTAAATGTGCAGGCGGACGTGCGTAAAAACCGTGTCATTGCGGGCATCGAGAAAGTGGTGTGAATCACCGGCAAGGTCGGTTTTGGGAATCAACTCGACCCACCCGTCTTCCGGGACATCCTCGCTGCTGGCACAGGCTTCGATCGAGGCCTGCGGCGGATAATTGCCGGTAAAGTGGCTCGTATCGAGGTCGAAACCGTGAATGACACCCGGCACGCCCAGGCGGATCACACAATAGTCGTGGCCAGGTTCACGTTTACGCCTGCTCTCCCAGCCATCCATCCATTTACCGTGATCGTCATACTTGTCGTCG
>JBFFOS010000128.1:0-7812 GCA_041574375.1 Woeseiaceae bacterium | reverse complement strand
TGAGTCATGCTGGCGCCCCTTTCTTTTGCTAGCTAGATAATTATTGTTAAATGGGATTTTTGTTTGCCATTTCCCGTGTGCGGGAACGTCTCTAGTATAAACAAAGAACGCAGAAACTACCCGACTACAGCCAGTGGGGCCTGCCACAAAACGTGCTCAGCTGCTGTGTAACCAGAATTGACGCGCACCTTCGGCGTTCGCTTATCGGGCTGCCTCGGCTTCCGTCTCCGGTGAGTGAGTCAGCCACTTCTGTGGAATCGCGGACATCGCCCGTTCCGTCATGGCGGTGATCGTCAGCGAAGGATTTACCCCGGGCCACCAGTCATTGTGAAAACATCGCCACCGCTAATCGAAATCATCTTCTCGCATCTCGAGGCGCTCGTAGTGCAACTCGAGCTCGGCGGCATAGGCCGCCGTACTCATTTCGTGGCACTCCATGTGCGTTCCTCGCTTCACGCAATAGTCGATTACGTCTGCATTGTGTTGAGCCTGGGGAGTTACCCCGGGGGCCACGCACGCGGATAACGAGGTCGCGGAAGCAGTGACCAGTATTACTGTTACCGTCTGCACCAAAATTCTGGAGTTGATCATGTCGCACCTGCCTTTTTTCATTGAGTGAAATTGCAGGTGCCACGCTAGGCGCACGGCGCGGGAGGCGCATGAAACTTTCCCAAAGCTTTGTCAAAACCTCGTCAAAGCTCGTCAAAAAAGATCATTTTTCAAGGGGTTAGGGTGGTCGTTATTGACAGACGAATTCCGCGTCGCCCAGCGGCCGGCAGTAATCGGCCCACCCGTAGGCTCGCCAGTACTCGACCAGGTTGCTGTCGGTGACGAGTTGTTTGAAACGGGGCAGGCGCCGCGCGTCCGACATCACCGGGTACCACAACGCCCCATAGCGGATCGTCGTGTAGGGCATCTCGTGTGAGAAGACCTCGAGCGCAAAGCCGGGGTCGCCAAAATACGCCGCAAGCAGGGCAATGTCGTGGTACTTGTCCGGCCAGATGTTGTGTTTATCGGCAAACACCGCTTTCAGCACGGCCAGTGCCTGCTCGGGCGAGTCAAGTACTTCGAGCAGCGGCACGTAGAGTTCCGCTTTGACGGGCTCGGTATCCGGCATTGCCTCGAGTGCCATACGAAGGTCGTGGAGTGTCCCGGTATTGAGCGCAATAAGAACGTGAGTGTCCAGGCGCAATCGTCCCTGCAGCGCCGCCGCCATGTCACGCGCGCCCTCGAAATCGCCCCGGGCGATGCGGAGGGACGCCCTTATCCGCCTCGGCGTGCTCGGCATGCGCTCGAGCGACTCGGCCTCGTCATCGATCGCTTGCGCTTTGCGGAGGCGGCCGGCACGCAACAGCATGTTCACATAGCCACGCAGGTTGAGACGATCGCGTCGCGTCGAAAAAGCCTTCGCGCGCGCCTCCTCGGCTCGAATCCATTCCATATTCCCGTAAACAAACGTCGCGAATTGCCCTTGAACACGGGAAGAGTCCGGATCGAGCTCGAGGGCGCGCAGGAGGTAGGGGCTGGCGCGGTCTTTAATTTCCGGTGCTTTCTCGGGCGGGTTTATCCACATTTTCGACAAGGTCCTGACGCCGAGGCGTGCCCACGCTGCTGCGTAGTTGGGGTCAAGCTCGATCGCTAGCTCGTAGTCGCCCTGGAGATAGGCCTCATAGGCCGCAAAATTTCGTGTCCCGGCCCCCTTGAAATCGTTGACGCCGCCAACGCCGAGCTTGACGCCAAGAGCGCCTGCGACCGATGAAGCAATTTGTTCCTGAACCGCGAATATATCCTGGTGGTCGCTGTCAAACGTCTCCGACCATAAGTTGTCACCGCTCTTAACGTCTACGAGTTGCACCGCAATGCGGATGTCGTCCTCGGACTTGCGCACGCTCCCTTGCAGGAGTGAGGTCACGCCGAGTAATTTGCCGATGTCGCTCAGACTGTCGGCGCTATCCCGGAACTTGAATGACGACACGCGGCTGACGACGTGCAGCCCACTCAATTCCGTCAGCTCGTCGATCAGTTCTTCGGCAAGGCCATCTGAGAGATATTGGTGGTCGCCGTATTGCGTCATATCGGTAAACGGCAACACCGCAACGGATGGTGTCGTCTCTTCGTCAATCAGGCTCAGCCCGATCAGGAACACGGCAGCGATCACGAGCGCTGTGGCCCCGAGCAGGAGCAACTTGCGGTTTGATAGCGTCCTGGCGGTCTCCCTCTTGATGATCTCGACGTCCGCGATGAGACGATAACCTTGCCCACGGATCGACTCGACATAGCGAGGTTTGGATACGTCATCCGATAGTGCATCGCGTAGCATCTTGGCGCGCTGCGCGATCGTTTCAGGCGTGACGTGCCGACCATGCCACACGCGCTCGGCGACCTGGTCGAACGTCACGATATCGGGCGCAGACTCTATCAACGTCAGGAGCAGGTCAAACGTCAACCCGTTTACCTTCAACAGCTCGCTGCCCCGCGTGACTCTGCGAGAGCCGGTATCGAGAACGAGGTCAGCTATCCGGTAACGGGTAGAACTGTTTGCAGTTGTCGGCTCCATGCTTCCAGTTTAGCTGGCGCACAGTGAAAGTTCCCGAGACCAGGCCCTAGGACGCTGATTCACCGATGTTCTGACGATACAACAGGCAGTCGGGCAGACTTGCCCGAAGTGCAAGAATGGATTGTCCTTCACTTGGTATTTGCCGCTTATGCGGATAGGCTTAGGCGACTAGAATATCAATAAAGTGTTCATGCACATCGGGCGTGGATACGTTGTCAGGGGAGGCGGTAATTGAACGGCTACTTCGAGGAACTGAAACGTCGCAAGGTGTTCCGTGTCGGGATCGCCTATGTCGTTGGCGCCTGGATACTTACGCAGATAGCCGATGTGACATTCGAGCCGTTGAATCTACCCGCCTGGTCGACGTCGCTCGTCCTCTGGTTGCTGATTCTCGGTTTTCCGGTCGCGTTGTTCCTCGCCTGGGCGCTCGAAGTGACGCCCGACGGGATAAAGCGAACCGTGCCACGCCGCAAGCCCGTCGCTGCCAGAAAAACGGCATCGGCAACCGATGCAACCTCATCGATTGCCATCTTGCCATTCGTCGACATGAGCCCGGAGAAAGACCAGGATCATTTTTGCGAAGGCATGGCCGAAGAGATTATCAACTCGCTCGCCCGCATTTCGGGTGTCCAGGTCGCCTCGCGAACCGCGTCGTTCCAGTTCAAGGGTACGACGATGGACATCGATGCAATCGGGCACCAGTTGAACGTCAACACCGTCCTCGAAGGCAGCGTGCGCAAGGCAGGAGAACACCTGCGCGTCACAGCCCAGCTCATCAATGTCGAAGACGGCTATCACATCTGGTCGGAAGGCTTCGACCGCGAACTGAAAGACATCTTCGGAATACAAAAAGAAATCGCGGAGAACGTCGCCAAGGCGTTCAAGCTGTCCATCAGCCCCGAAACCGAAAAGGCCATCCAGCGCGAACCGACGCAGAACATGGAGGCTTACGAGTTCTATCTGCGTGGCCGTCGGCATTTCTACCAGCTCAGTGACGAGAGCTGGAAGAAAGCGCGTGAGGAATTTTCGCGTGCGATAGAGCTGGATCCCGATTATGCACTGGCTTACGCTGGGCTCGCTGACTGTTTCTCGTTCATCTACATGTATGTCGACAATGCCGTGTCCGTCCGGCTCCAGGCCGATACCAATAGCCGGCTGGCACTGCAGTTGGCGCCGGACCTCGCACAGGTACACGCATCGCGCGGCCTGGCGCTATCACAAAGCGCTCGGCAGCAGGAAGCTGAGGATGCCTTCCGTCGTGCCACCGAACTGGACCCAAAACTGTACGAGGCGTACTACTTTCACGGTCGTCATGCGTTTGCCAAGGGCAAACTCGAAGCTGCCGCCGAGCTGTTTGAGAAGGCGAGTGAGGTGCGTCCGGACGATTACCAGGCACTGGCCCTCCTGGCACAGGTCTACCGCGGCCTGGGGAAGGACGATCTTCGCAATGACGCGCGTGTACGAACCCTCGAGGTCATCGAGAAACGCCTGCAGACTTCGCCGGACGACGCAAGGGCGCTTTGTTTCGGCTCCGTAAACCTGCTTGAGGCCGGCGAAGAAGAAAAAGGTATGCAGTGGCTGGAACGCGCCAAGAACGCCCGGGGCGACGACGCGATGAGTCTTTACAATGTTGCCTGTGTGTATTCGACGATCGGCCAAATCGACGAGGCGTTGGACTGCCTCGAGAAAAGCATCCGCGGAGGCATGGCCATGGTCGACTGGATGAAACACGACAGCGATCTCGACAATCTGCGCGACCACCCGCGCTTCAAGGCGCTGTTAGAGAGTTTCGAGCCGACAGGGCACATTTGACCGGAGGCCGGCTATCTTTCAGTAAGCAACTGAGAACTGCTGCCGCACATGCCCCGCCTGTTCCGCCTCGTCGATCAACGCAACCGCGAAATCGGCACGTGAGACGCGAGTTCTGCCTCGATCGTCCTGTAATGCTCGATTGCCACCGATCCGGAACTCGCCGGTCCGCGGCCCATTCGTCAGGTTCTTCGGTGGAGTTGCGTAGGTCCACTTCACGTCATCGACCTTCTGGGGATTCCTGGAAACTGCCGTGACCCGGTGGCCGCGATCCAGGGCCTCCCGCACAACGTGCGAGCCGACTTTTCCGGTTGCGCCGTAGACAACAATGTTAAGCGTTTCGTCAGCGTACGCGGTGCTTGCCGTTACTATCAGCGCCAAGCACGCAACGCCCGCCCTTCGCAAAAGAAGAACCAGGAACCAGCTAGTGCGCATGCGGGTACGATTCAGCCATGACACGAATATACACTCCCACCGCCGGCCGCCCGACCACCACGCGGCCTTCGATTACTTTGGCGGTTACTGCTACCTCAACAACGTTGCAAACTCACCGCAGCCATTTGCTCGAATAGCTGAATCTGAGCCCGACTGCCGCCAATCTCCGGGATTCGCGGCAACAATCCCCGAAGCAGGTCCGCCGCGCGGCGATAGTGACCCTTGACGTAGGCCGACAGGGCTGTGACCACCTTGCAGACCAGGTGCATGCGGGTTGAATCTGCGGTGCATGAGTTGATGTACGTGTCCAGACTCGGCAGGTCGCCGGCACCAGCAAGGGCCAGCAGGTTATGCAACTCGACGAACGGATCACTCGGCCTGCGCATTCTTTTCAGCGCGGATTGCCGGAGCGGTTCCCACTCAAGTTGGGTGCCGTCAGACGCTGACAAGGCCAGGCGCCAGAGGAGGGCCGGCGCGTCTGTCAATGCGTCTTCGCTGCTCTCGGCCGTCGGTAACACGTGGTCGAGAAAGCGGCGGTGGGCGGCCTCCCAGTGACCAGTCGCAAGTTCGAATAGGGCCATATGAAACTGCAGATGAACCCACTGGCTACCGGAGCCGGTATGACCGTCGAGCCAGCCGCCCAGCAACTGGCGACCAAGTTCGTATTGGCCGGTATCCACCATGCGGTGTGCCAACACATGGGCTGCACCCTGATCACCATCGGAAAATACTTCGTAGCCCGATGCATCGAGGGCGATGGCCGCTGTTTGCGGCTTCGTGCTTCGGATTTCAATAACGGTCTGCTTATTCATGGCTGCATCCTTGTTGTGATGAGGCCATGATCCGAGTCGCACGTCTTTTCACCCGCTGCCCGGGCGTCAATCGAGCGTCTATTTTTCCTCTATAATTCCGCGCTATGCACAGGTCTCTCAAAATCAATGTCTTGGGCCGTTTTCAAGCGCAATGGGACGATGGAGAGGCAGTCGACATTTCGAGCAAGAAGGCGCTGGCATTGTTGACCTACCTGGCCGTAGAAAGCGGGCCCCGGCCGCGCGAGGTGCTGGCCAACCTGTTATGGGGGGGCACCGGCGATGACAGGGCTCGCCACAATCTTCGCCAGGCGCTTTCGAAAATCCGTCATTGCTGTGATTCGCTGATTGTTGCCAACGGCGATGACCTGTCACTGGACCGCGCGTGCGATTCCGACGTAGCGAGGTTCGAGGAGCTGGCCCGGAGTAAGGATTCCGATGAACTTCGCGAATGTCTGGACCTGTACCGCGGCGAACTGCTGGAGGGGCTGAATCCCCGGGAACCCGAGTACGCCGACTGGTTGATGATGGCCCGCGCGCAGCTAAGGGACACGGCGTGCAGGGTGGCAGATCGCCTGGGGCACGCACTTATCGAAGCCGGTCGGGTCGACGATGCAATCAACGCATTTCGCGATCTGCTGGCAGTCGATGCGGCGCACGAACCGGCGCACAGCGCCCTGATGTCGCTCTACGTGAAGGCCGGACGCCGGTCGGATGCTCTGCGCCAGTTCCAGGCCTGCGGGGAAGCGTTGCAGCGAGAACTCGGTGTCGAGCCGAGCGCCGAGACCCGGGAGATTTATGAGGGGCTTCGCAAGGGGGAGCAGGGTGTCGCGACTGAAAATCCGCGCTCGGCTGCCGACCCGGCCGTCGCCCAGGCTTCCTCGCCACCGGCTATCGCCGTGCTGCCTTTTGAAAATCTCTCCTCGTCCGAACAGGCGTACTTCGCAGACGGTATGGCGGAAGACCTGATCACCGCTTTGTCCTGTTTCCATTCCCTGGTCGTCATTGCCCGCGGTTCGTCGTACGCCTTTCGCAACAGCGATCTCACCGACCAGGCCATCGCGCGGGAACTGGGTGCGCAGTACCTGGTGCGCGGCAGCGTGCAACGGGAGGGCAAGCGGGTGAGGATCAATGTTCAGCTATTGGACGCCGAAGCCGGGCTGCAGGTGTGGGGACATCGATACGACCGGGAGATGGAAGATGTTTTCGTCCTGCAGGACGAGATCACCTCGACGCTGGTCTCGACACTGGCAGGCCGTGTCGAAGCTGCGCGGCTGGCGCGGGCACGCAAGGCGCCGGCCGAGCGCCTGGATGCGCACGACCTGTTGTTGCGTGGCAAGGACCATCATCACCGCTTTACGCCGGAGGACTGTGAAAAGTGCATCGACCTGTTCGAACGCGCCGTCGAGCAGGATCCCGATTATGCCGTGGCCTACGCGTGGCTCGGCTGCGGTCTCGGCCAGGCCATGGTATTCGAGCTGGATGACAATGCGGTCCTCGTCGACCGGTGCCAGTCCGCGGTGGAAAAAGGGCTGTCCCTGGACGAGAACGACAGCGAGTGCCACCGCGTTCTTGCGCAGGTAAACCTCGATCGTGGCGACCTGAAGCGCTCGCTGCAGCACCAGGAGCGTGCGCTGTTCCTCAATCCCAATGACGATCGCATCGTCAATGCCATGGGCGAAGTGCTGGTGTTTGCCGGGCGGGCCGAAGAAGCCGAACAGTGGGTCAGGAAGTCGATGCGGCTGAATCCCTACCATCCAATCCGCTACTGGACGCACCTGGTACGCGCCCTGTTTCACCAGGGCCGCTTCGAGGAGTCTCTGGACTTACTGGATCGCATCGACAAACAGCGCAGGGACGATCTGACTTATAAAATCGCAGCCCTAGAGCGCATGGGAGAATCAGAAGCCGCGAAGAAAACGATCCTGCAGCTGCGTGATGAGTTCCCCGAATTCGATCCCGTCAGGTTTGTGGAAGAGCTGCCGTTCCAGAACAATGAAGACCGGGACGCACTGCTCGAACCCGTCGAGTTGGCACTGACGTAGACAACGCCCCCATGTGTGAACTATTCGCAATGACCAGCCGCTACCCGACCTCCGTCGGCTTTTCGTTGGAGGCGCTTGCCAGGCGTGGTGGGCACGACGGACCTCACAAAGATGGTTGGGGTGTCGCGTACTTCGAGGGTAGTGATGTGTTTCTGCT
>JBFFOS010000127.1:0-8020 GCA_041574375.1 Woeseiaceae bacterium | reverse complement strand
TCCGTGCAAAGCTGGAGGAACCGAACGAAAGGGCCCGAGATCCGGCGGACTCTCGTCGCCAGGGATTTGCCGAACTGGGACCAATACCCGTATCCGTTCATCGATGGAAAGTTTGACCCTACGCTGTTCCCGCTGGCGGAATGGCGGGAAGCGAGCCGGCTGGCATTGAGCGTTGCTGACGTCCGGGAGTGGTCCACCGGCAGCGGCGATGCTGACGATGCGAAACTGGTTGATGAGATACGCAGCAAGATCCTGACCCGGCGGGGCATCCAGGCACGCTCGGACGAGATCCTGATCACGATGGGTACGCAGAACAGCCTGTACCTGATCAACCAGCTGCTGGCGGATCGTAGCGTTACCGCGGCGATGGAAGAGCCCGGCAATACCGCGATGCGTGAACTTCTGCGCCAGACAGGAGCGGCTGTCGTTTATCAGTCGGTCGATGACCAGGGCATCGTCGTAGACGAAAATCTCGGCCGTTGCGACCTCGTCTACGTAACACCGAGCCACCAGATTCCCACCGCCGTCTTAATGTCCCCCCGGCGCCGCGAAGCTTTGCTGGCGGCAGCCCAGTCGCATGACTTCCTGATTATCGAAGACGATTACGAGTGCGAGGTGAACTACCTCGACAAGCCGCAGCCGGCATTGCGTAGCATGGACGAGTCCGGCCGGGTTATTTACGTGGCGAGCTTGTCGAAAGTGCTCGCGCCCGGGCTTCGGCTCGGTTTCATCGTTGCGAATTCCGAGTTTATACGGCGTGCTCGTGCGTTGCGCCGCACGATGATGAACCACCCGCCGCTCAACAATCAGCGGGCGGCGTCCTTTTTCCTGTCCCTGGGGCATTACGATGCGCTGATGATGCGACTCGGACGTGTCCTCCAGGAGCGGCGCTCGGCACTTCGTGACGCGCTTAACTGGATGCGCGGCGTGCCGATGGAGATTTCTCCCGAGGTCGGTGGCACCACGTACTGGGTGCGGACGCCAGACAATTTCGACGTCGAGGCCTTTGCCCATGCGGCGGCACAACGAGGCATCCTGATCGAACCGGTGAAAGACTATTACGCAAACGAGGACAGTGCCGAGAACTGTTTTCGGATGGGCGTGACGAGCCTCGCTGCGGATCGAATCCGACCGGGCGTTACGCAGCTCGTCGAAGTGATACGTTCGCAGGTAAAGGAGCAGGTAGAGCACCTGACAACAACGACGGGAGAATGGCTTAAAGGTGACAAACTTGTCGAGGCGATGTCGGGTGCGACGGCCCTGGTCAAGGAAGTTGACGGTACACCGTGCACGATCAGGTATCACGCGGATGGATCGATGACCGGTACTCTCGGTTTCTCCAACGAGGAGCGGGATGTTGGCCGTTGGCGCACTGATGGAGACCGCTGGTATCGGCAATGGAGCCGTTGGAATTACGGCGAGGAAAAGGGCTACTTCATTGTCATCGATGGCGGGCAGATCAAGTATTTTAATGACGAAGGCCAGATGGTCGACTCGGGTTTTTTCCAGCCTGGGAATATCGCTGAAGCCAGTGCTGGTGACGATTTGCCGGGCTGGCCCACAAAAGAAGTCGCAACTGGACCTATGTAGTTCCGGCCTTCGAAGCTAACGTGACTCCCAGTCAGGGAGTACATACGTGAGCAAGATTGGAATTGCCGGCCTGCAACTCGAGGCTGTTAACGGCGACAACGCAGATTCGATGGAAGCCGAGATCGATGCGGTTACCAAGCGGTATCCGTGGATTGACATGGTGATTCTCGCCGAATGTAACGCCTACGGGGCGAGCACGAAGAACGCGCAGCCAATGCCGGGTCCTTTCGAGCAGCGATTTTCCGAGATTGCAAAGCGTAATGACATCTGGTTGCTTCCTGGCTCGATCATGGAACAGAGGGGCGATAGGGTCTTCAACACCTGCCCGGTCATCAATCCGGACGGTGAAGTTATAGCGCGCCACAGTAAACAGTTCCCCTGGCTTCCTTACGAGCAGGGGGTGACGCCGGGCACTGATTTCGTTGTATTCGACGTACCCAACGTAGGCCGTTTCGGCATCTCGATCTGCTACGACATGTGGTTTCAGGAAACGCTGCGTACGCTGAGCTGGATGGGTGCGGAGGTGATCCTGCACCCGACGTTGACCAGCTCGATCGACCGCGAGGCCGAGCACTGCATGATTCGTGCGAGTGGCGCCATGTACCAGTGCTATTTCTTCGACGTCAATGTCGCGGGTCCGCTCGGCGTGGGCCAGTCTCTTGTGGCGGGACCGGGCGGCGAAATTATTCACGAAGCCGGCAAAGGGCGGGAAATTATTCCGCTCCGACTCGACCTTGACTATGTTCGCGACGTGCGTGCCAATGGCTGGCAAGGGCTTGGGCAGCCGCTCAAGAGTTTCCGCGATAGCCAAGTGACGTTTCCCGTGTACACCGAGGGCTATGACTCGGCACCGTTGCGCTCGCTCGGTCCGCTGGCGATGCCGGATTCCGGCAGGGGGGCAACCAGGCCGAAGGGCAAACAGTGATCTCGAACGCCGAGACCAAAATCTGGACTAGTACTCAATCCTCAACTGGCACTACGCGCCCGTTGGGAGCTACTGTAATTTAAAACGGACAAGATCCGAAATGGGGTGGTTTGATGGATAAGAACGGCAATTTCCGCAAGAAGTCGCTGGCCGCAGCGGTTACGGCAGCGTGCATGACGATGTCCAGTGCGCCGCAGGCGCAGGAAGACAGCGGCGTATTCCTCGAGGAAATCGTCGTCACGGCGACCCGCCGCGATGCCAGGGTTCAGGATATTCCGTACAATATTTCGGCGATATCCGGTGACTACCTGGAGCTGCAGAACGCGGTCAATCAAAACGACGTGCTCAGGGCGATTCACGGTGTCACGGTTGTTGATCGTGGCTACCGAAACGCCGGGACCGTGAATAGCATCGTTATTCGCGGCCTGAATGTGGATAACGGTATCAACGGCGATATCATGCTCAATGCCGTACCCACCGTTGCCACTTATTACGACAACACGCCCGGGTTCGCCAACTTCCTGATCAAGGACATAGAGCGGGTCGAGGTACTGCGTGGGCCGCAAGGCACGCTGTACGGATCAGGGTCGCTGGGCGGTACCGTTCGCTACATCGGCAACCGACCCGATCCTGATGGCTTTGAGGCGGATCTCGAGGTCGATTATGGCCAAACCTCGGGCTCCGAGGGCAATAACCTGGCCTTTGACGCGATGGTCAATATTCCGTTGGGCGAGAATACGGCTGTCCGCGTCGCCTACAGCCGCATCGATGACGATGGTGTCATCGACTACGTCAACGCCTATCAGCTCAACGATTTCCGTGAGCCGCTCGTCAATGTGGACGGCAATTGTGTCGATCCGCGGACGGCAGATCGCCAGGCGGTGTTGCTCAATGGCGCCTGTTACGAGACCGTTGAAGACGCGGATACGGTCGTCATCGATTATGCCAAGATATCCCTCCGCGGCGAATTGAGCGACACGTTCAGCTATCAGCTGAACTACCAGACGCAGGAAGATGAAGTTGGTGCCAGGCGTTCAACGACGCTTGGCGATAACGCTCAGCCCGTCGGGTCCGAGCTGTATTTTTCCTATGGCGATGATGATTCCGGCCAGACTTTGCTCGAGCCCTCGGAAAGAGATGTCGACGTAGCCAGCCTGGACCTGGAGTGGGACTTTGGTTTTGCGACGTTCACATCGAGCACGTCATTCTATGATCACGAAGGTGTAGGTGAGAGTGACAATGGCGCCCTGTGGGTCAGTGGCGGTGAGGTCGACGGTACGAGCCGGCAGTGGAGCACCAACTATTACGGCGGCATGTGGCCGAGGCCGGCGCAGCGCGCCGAGCGCGGGTACGACGACGAGATCTTCGTTCAGGAATTCCGCATGGTTTCGAACGAATCGGACGGAAACTTCGACTGGATCATTGGCGCGTTCTACATGGATCAGGACAACAGCGTCTACCAGCTCAGCTACAACCCGGGCATGAACCTGTTCAAGAATGCCTGCCGCATCCCGACTGATCCGGTAACGTTCGAGCCTTACTGCGTCGGTGGAGGTTTTTACAACGGATTCTGGCCACGATACTACGCCGAGGATCTTACCGAGATTGACTTCGAGTACGTTCGCGACACGGCCTACGAAGAAACGGCTGTGTATGGAGAGTTAACGTATCACGTCTCCGATACGTTTCGTGTGACCGGCGGCCTGCGCTGGTTTGACAACGAGACCGTAAATGACACGATTCTTGGTTTTCCGCTGCCGCCTGGCGGGACTTCACCGGCTGCGCCACAGTCGACAGACAGCGACAGCGATGTCCTTGTGAAGCTCAACGCGTCATGGGATCTGAGCGATAACATGATGCTGTATGCGGTCTACTCGGAAGGCTATCGCCACGGCGGCGCGCAGTCGGTTCCAAGCGCAGCCAATGGTGATCCGTTCGGCGAAATTAACGCGGAGGCTCTGCGGGAGTTTGATTCAGATTCAGTCAAAAACTACGAGATAGGTATCAAGGGCGGCAGAGACAATCTGCTCTACACGGCGTCGCTGTTCCACGTCGATTGGGATGATCCGCAGCTCAACTACACGTCGAACATCGGCTTTTATCTGGCCGGCAATGGTGACAAGGCCTCGACCGAGGGCGTAGAGCTCGAGCTCGAAGGTTTCCTGACCGATACCTTCCACTACCGGGTGGGCTATACCTACGTCAACGCGGAGCTGGACAAGGACTTTATCAGCCCCCAGAACCTTAACGTAATCGGGCCAAAGGGTTCATCCTTAGCGGGCGCACCGAGCAATACGGTGAGCTTTAACATGGATAATCGCTGGGAGATTAACGCCAATTTGGACTTTGTTGCAGCGTTTAATGCGTACTTCCAGAGCGAATCCGAAAACTACATCAGCAAAGAATCTCAGTATTCCGAAACTTTCGACTCTTTCTGGCTCCTGGGCGCAACAGCTTCGCTCGTTGCCGAAAACTGGAGTGCCACGCTTTATGCCAGGAACCTGACCGATGAAGCCGCCCCCTCGGCTAGCTTCCCGATCGGCTACTGGAGTTACGATACCGGCCTCTTCGAGAACTGGTACGGCAATGGCAACCGGCAATTCATCGTTCAGCCCCGTACGATTGGTCTCAAGTTCGGCTACCGCTTCTGATCGCAACGGAATTAACATCCCCCCGTTGATTCCACGCGTTACCAAACCCGGCACCGAGTGCCGGGTTTTTTTGTTACCGTACCGTAACTTCATCCGATAGTGGTCTCTCGATGGTCCCAGCGCCGCCAGAAAAACGGGAATCAGCCGCAAGTGCACTTGAGCGCCAGGTGTGGGAACGGGTGGAACAAAAGGACATGCAGGGAGCTTTAGCAGCGTGTGAGCAGCTTAATCGTCAACACCCCGAGTTTGCATCGGGCTGGCATACGGCAAGTCAGCTCGCGTTAAAGCTCAACAAGCCGTCCATCGCTCTCAAAGCCATTGGCAAAGCGATCGAGCTCGAACCCGATGACACCTCCTGGATTTTGCAGCAGGCGCTGTGCCTGGCGAAGCTGGGGAACATGCGAGCCCTCGAATCCCAGGTGGACTTGTTGTCGACAAGGCCGATGAAGACAGCCTATCAATGCTCGACGCTGGGTATGTTGTTAACCCAGCTGGGCCGGCGAGAGCAGGCGTTGAAGTTCTATGAACGGGTCGCCGTACTCAAACCTGGTGATGCGAGAAACTATTACAACATTGCCTGTTTGCAGCGGTCTCTGGGAGCAATTGAAGCAGCGGAGAGCAACTTCGATAAGACGCTCGGTCTGAACCCAACAGATTATGAGTCCTACAAGGTTCGCTCGGACCTGCGCAAGCAGACGCCCGAGAATAATCATGTCGAGTCGTTGGAGCTGTTACTGGAAGAGGGGATTGAAAACAAGCGTGGCAAAGCGCACGTCTGTTACGCGCTGGCCAAGGAGCTGGAGGATCTCGGTGAGTCCGAGCGTTCTTTTCAATATCTGAAGCTGGGCGCCGATACCCGTCGCGGCCTGATGCAATACCACATCGATCGCGATCTCGAGACAATGTCTTCAATCCAAGAGACTTTCAGTGCCGACTTGTTTGAACGATCGATCGAAGGTGACAGCAATGCCGAAGCAATCTTCATCCTTGGCATGCCGCGCACAGGGACGACCCTGGTCGAGCGTATCCTGTCCAGCCATACGGATGTGTTTGCCGCGGGAGAACTGAACAATTTCGCCGTGCAGTTAATGAATCTTGTTAGGGCACATGTCAGCGAAAACAAGCTGCCGCGCGACGAGTTGGTCCGGTTAAGCGCCGGCATCGATTTCAAGACGCTCGGCGCTGCGTACATAGAAAGTACAAGGCCATTTACCGGCCACACGCCCCGGTTCATCGACAAGCTGCCGCTCAACTACCTTTACACGGGCCTGATTCATCTCGCATTACCCAATGCGAAAGTTATCAACCTCAGGCGAAATCCGATGGATACCTGTTACGCCGTCTACAAGCAGCTGTTCCTCGATGCCTATCCTTTTTCCTATGATCTTGAGGAACTGGGTAAGTACTACGTCGCATACCATCGGCTTATGGAGCACTGGCACGCCGTGCTGCCGGGTGTAATACATACGGTCGATTACGAAACGCTGGTCAGCGACATTGAGGGCGAGTCACGGCGGCTACTCGATTTTTGTGATCTCGACTGGCAGCCGCAGGTCCTGAAATATTATGAAAGCAAGGAAGCGTCGACCACGGCCAGTACGACGCAGGTTCGACAGCCCGTCTACAAGTCCTCGGTAGGGCGATGGCGCGACTATGAGCGCCAGCTGCAGCCTCTGATTCGTATCCTCCGGGACGCGGGAATCGGAGACGAATAGTCAACATGACGAATGAATCCATCATCCTGATCGGAGTCGGCCTCTACGTCATCGCAATGCTTGCCGTGGGTCTTTTCGTGGCCGGCAAGTCCGGCTCGATCGGTGATTTCGCGGTCACGAATCGGAGCATGTCCCTGACGGTCTGTTCGATATCGATTATTGCGACCTGGTTCGGCAGCGGGCCCATGATGGGTTCGGCGGCAGCGGCCTATTCGGGTAGCACGCTCGAGGTGCTGCGTGACCCGTTCGTATCCGGGATCTCGCTGCTTATCGCCGGGTTTTTCTTCGCCCGCACCTATCGCCGTTCCAGGCGAATGACCAGTATCGAGTTTTTGGAAACTCGAGTCGGCCATTTTGCAGGCGTTATCTCGGCTTTCGTCAACCTGATCGCAGGTTCGATCTGGCTCGGTGCCGTATTGTTTGCGTTCGGCGTCGTCTTTGAAACCTTGACCGGGCAGCCGGCCGCGCTCGGTATTCTCGGCGGTACGCTGGTTATCGTTGTCTACACGATGTTCGGTGGCCTTAAGGCTGTCGCCGCGACTGATGTCCTGCAAATGGTGTTCATCATGCTCGGCGTGGTGATACTTTTCCTCGTCGTCGTCCATGATGCCGGCGGCTGGGTTACCGTCGTTCGCCAGTTGCCGGAGCATGCGTTTGATCTCTCGCCCGAGGGCGATTCTTTCAGCGACTGGTTCGAGTACTTCCAGGTCTGGTTCAGCTCGGGGCTTGTCGCAATCGGCGTCGTCTCGCTTGTGCAGCGTGCGATGGCCGCAAGGACCGAGCAGGTTGCGCAGAATGCGTTTTATATCGCGGGTATCGGGTACCTTCTGTTCGGTATGATCCCCGTGACGCTCGGCTACATCGCGTCGGTAACGATGCCGGGCATCGAAGATGCGAATGCTATCGTGCCGTTGCTCGCGATCGAGCATCTGCACCCCGTGATCGTAGCGGTTTTCGTCGGCGCGATCGTGTCCGCGATCATGAGTACTTCCGACAGTATTTTGCTCGGCTGCGGCACGGTGATTTCTGTCAACCTGTTGCCGCGCGTTATCAAGAATCCCTCGGAGCAGTTGCGCTTAGGCGTTGCGCGCTGGTCGGTTCCGTTGATGGCTATCGTTGCCCTGTACACGGCTTTCAAC
>JBFFOS010000126.1:0-8336 GCA_041574375.1 Woeseiaceae bacterium | reverse complement strand
GAATGACTCAGGGACAGGCGGAGTTCAAGTTCGCAGTCCCCGGGGTTACAGGGCTGGGGGAAAGACCAGACCTGAATCCTGCCCGCCGTCGACGTTGAGGCAAGAATGCGGCCGTCAGATGAAAACTCGAGGGCCTTGGTTCGCTTTTTCTTCGTCGCCTTGGTCGCATAAAGCTCCAGGCCAACCGTCCGGTATACGACGATTTCCCCGTAGAATCCGGAGGCGACGGTCCACTCCGGGTAAGGCGGAGTCGAGCCCTCGGAAACCGGCGAGAGCGCTACGGAATAGACATACCCGATCGGGGCCTGGGTCTCCAATTGTATTGAGCCGGAATCATCCAATACTCGAAGGGTGGGGGAGTTGGCGCTGCCGTTCCAGCCTCCCTCACCGGTCACCAGGAAGGGGCTTTGAGCCGACACGGCGATGTCGTAAATGATGTGGTCGAGCTCCTACGAAAGACCTGGTGTCAGGGCCGACGGAGTTACGGCCCAGCTTCGGAGCCAGGCATCCTCGCCGCCCGACACCACTGTCCCATCGGCAAAGAAACCCACGGCCCGGACCGGGGAGCCGGCGTGGGCATCCGTTAGTGATGCTTCCAGCACCAGTTCGCGGACCGGCTCAACAGGCAGATAGTCGAGAGGCACCGGCAACTCGTCCGTGCCGGCTTTCAACATGCCGACGCAGTTATTCGGGGTACAGCCGTCGGGGATGTCTCCTTCGAAACTAAAGTTTCCTTTCGGGTTAGCATTTGTAACGGATATATATTCTCCGTGGGCCTTCCAGAAGATTTCCTCCTTGCGCCCGGCACCGCTGCCCTCGACATAGGCCACATCGCCCCTGACTTCGGCCACGCTGTACTCTAGCGCGTGCGCAACGGGTGGCAGCACGAACAAGACGCCGCAAACACCGGAAATCAGAACCGCTATTTCTATTTTATTTTTCGGCAGCATGGCTTCTCCTTTTGCGTGCACGATTCAGCCTCCGAAACTAATGATTTCCCCAATCATTTTTCTTAACAGGACGTTAACCACAGGAATGAAATAGTTCAATTTACATAAGTTGGGCGTTATCCGGTCCTCAACCGACCGTCGAATTAGCGAGACATGCAACAAGTCAGAACCAACTCAGTATCGAAGCCGCCCGCCGGGTCGAGTACGAAACCTCCAGGGCGGGATATTCAAAACACGTTGACCGCAGACACCCTTCGACTATCAGCAACTGTCACCGGGAGCGGTCCTTTGGACGAACGAACTATGGGACGTCGAAGGTCTCAGGTTATTAAGGTGCACTGGAAAACCCCGCCACGAGGGCGGGGCTCGCGTATTCACCTTGTTCGAAGTCAGTCGCGTGCGCCGATCGGGACCATCAGGTGCGCGTAGGGTGTACCTTTCCACATTACATAGGGTCCGCCATTATCCGGATCCGTCGGAAACGCATCCAGCATTTCCGCCGGCGCAATAATCATGAGGTGCGCGCCTTCCTTGATCCATTCATTATCGTCTGTCGGCCCCTCGGCGTAAGGATCAATGTTGCTGGCGCCCCCGTCCCCCGCGAGCATGTAGGAGACGCCGAGCGTATCCGCCACATAGTCTTTCTTATTCGACCAAGCGTCCGCCCATTCCATCCACTCGCTGTCCATGCACATCGGAGCCTTGTCAACAAGATTCGGGGGTGTCGGAAAACACGTGTAACCACTCGATCCCTCGCGCAGCACGTTGCCTTCCCAGTCGACTACCGTTGCGTTCGCTGCCATTCCAGGCCAAGCGGCACTTAAAGCATCTGCGATAGCATCTGACGTGTCGTCTGCCGACCCGGTAACTGAGGCCGCTAAGAACGCTGCGCCCAGAATGACCGCCCCTAAACTCAACTTGCCGTGTTTTACTACTGTCATTTGAATTTTCCTCACCGTGAACTGGTTCGAGTTTGTTAGATTTGCCTGTGTTTTATCGGCCGATGCGCGAAATGCGTCAATTCGGTGATGTACGTACAGAGTCCGCTTCGGGTTACCAGCGGCTCTTCATGACCGGGTTTAGAGGCATGTCCATTCTTGGGCAGATGTAGCACGTCTCGACTAGCGCAGGCTCTGCGCAGCACGCGCCTCGGCGACTCGGCGTTTGAACTCTCTCGTCAGCGGGTGTTCGCTCAGACCGCATCTGTCGACGACCTTGTTGGCCCAGTCCACGTAGTCCAGTCGGCGCTGCCGTTCCCAGCCCACCGGTGGTGAGGCGATCAGGTCGGTCACGTTGGCAGTCTTATCGGCGAGCTTGATGACCTTTGCAGCCGGTGTCAGGTACGGCGCATGTTCGATCTGCAGGCGCTTTCGCTCCGCCTTGGACAGTTTTTTGTCGTCGGTTACCTCCATGACCAGGTCACGCACGTACTTGCCAAAGTGTCGCTCGATCTCCTCGGGCGTGGCATCGGTATCCTCGACGGTGTCGTGCAGCATGGCGGCGACCAGGTCCTTGTCATGGCGTACCTCGCCGACTTCAGCCATGAGGCTGACGACCGCAATAGGGTGGTTGATGTAAGGCGTTCCGAGCACGTCTTTTCGCTTCTGGCTTCGGTGTTTTTCAGCGGCAAACGTTGTAGCCCTCAGCAACGTTGAAACAGTAAAGCAGGTGTCGAGATTCATATTACGCACAGCGTTGTCTCCTTCGCCCGTTCGGGCGCTCTCGTTTCAGTTCCGGCCCACGGCGAGCGGTTCGCCTCCCGGGCCGGCGTTCGTGCCGCCTTTCGGCAGCGGGTCTTTTTGGGGTTGTCCGGCGGTGCGCCGGTGACGTGAGGTACCTGGATGGTAACAATGACTTTCGTCTTAACTGGGAACCTCCAATGAGGGAGAAAGTGCTGATTCCCGCTTTCATGCTAACAACGTTGGCTGGGTCAGAACAGCTTACCTGTCATCTGTATTGGGCGTATAATTAACTGAACATCATGAGAGAGCTGGAGCTCTGCCAACCTGCTTACCGAGCAAGGTGGTTGCCCTGTGATAGAGATGTGGCCGTCCCGGCAACGAAACGGGTTCACCTGTAATAGCGTTGGCGTCCGACTTACTTATCGGAGTTACATTTCAACATGCCTTGAGCCAGGGCAAATTATCATCGCATGACATATATGGGCTTCGATTTGCTCGAGGAGGAGGTTACTGACATGACCAGCCGGCAGAACCCGCAAACCCGGACGTTTATGCTCGTACACAGTCTGCTTATTATCGCGTCCACTCTCGGTGGCGCATTCGCTTGGGCCCAGGATGCCGATACGATCCGGCAGTACCAATTCGAGCCGGCAGAAAACGGATATCGGATCGTGATGAAAGAAGTGCCACGGCCGGTAGCCGGCGATAACGCGGTGCTCGTTCGCGTCCGGGCAACTTCCCTGAATCGGCGCGACCTCAACATGCTCCGCAACGATTACGATGATGAATTCAGCTATGCCGGCACCATTCCGCTGTCCGACGGTGCCGGGGAGGTCATCGCTGTCGGCAAAGACGTCAGCCGGTTCAGGGCAGGGGATCGCGTCGCCGGTATTTTTTTCGAGCAGTGGATCGACGGCGCGCCGAGCGAGGAGGCACTGCTGTCAGATCGCGGCGGTAATGCCGGCGGCATGCTCTCCGAGGTTATCGTGACCCACGAGGACGGCCTGGTTTCGATACCCGAACATCTATCCTATGAAGAAGCGGCAACGCTGCCCTGCGCCGCGGTGACCGCCTGGGTCGGGCTCTTCAAGCGCGGCCGTATCGAGCCGGGTCAATACGTGCTGCTCGAAGGTACCGGCGGGGTGTCGATTTTCGGGCTCGCATTCGCCAGCGCCCTGGGAGCGAAGCCGATCATCACGAGTTCAAGGGATCACAAGCTGGAGCGCGCGATGAAAATGGGTGCCATCGGCACGGCAAATTATCGCAGCAACCCGGACTGGCACCTGGAAGTGAAGGAGATCAGTAGTGGCCACGGCGTTGACCAGGTGCTTGATGTCGGCGGCCGGGATACCTTGGCCAAGGCACTGGAGATACTCGCCTATGGAGGCCACATCGCATTGATCGGTGGATTGTCGGGCTACGGCAGCGATTTGCCGACCGATGCAATCATGTGGATCAACGCTACGGCCAGTGGCGTCTATGTAGGGTCGCGCGAAGACTTCGAAGCGATGAATGTTTTTATCAGCAAACACGCTGTTCGCCCGTTGATCGATCGCGTGTTCGACTTCGAGGAGGCTCCGGCGGCTTTTGAGTACATGGAAAGCGGCGACTTCATGGGGAAAATCGTAATCCAATTATAGGGCATGCACCGGCACAGGCAGCCGTCGCCCGATACGATGTTCATTGGCTGAATGTGGCCCTTTCCAGACGGTCACGTCCGGTGCGCCAAGCCTGGAACGAGGGCGATACACGATGCGTCTTTCGAATCGCGCGAAGTCAGGAAACGCTGCAGCCAACGCGGCAATCAGCGTCATGGTGGCGGGGCTGATATCCAGTGGTCACCACGTTTATGGTGCCGTTCAGTATGAGACTCCGTGGCGGCTGGTTGTGTCACTGTGGATACCGGCGTTCGTGCTTCTCGTTCTGTCTGCACTGTATTTACTGTGGAAATACGAGGGCCGCACGGCTGGCAATATTGGGCGATGGCTGGTTTTATTTGGCGGAGTAATTTTTCAGACTGGATTCACCATCTTCGAGTGTGTGTATTCGCATCTCCTCAAAAATGTTCTTTTTTTTGGCGGAGCATCTCAGGAGTTCCTGGAGCAGCTATTCCCGGTTCCGACTTATCACCTGCCGGATAATTTACTGTTTGAGCTGACAGGCGTCGCTCAACTTGCAGGATTCTGGGCGGCCTGGTGCGCCTGGTGCGCGTTCGCGCAACATTCGCCGCATGAATGATGGTGCAAACGGGGTCGTGTGCTCGCAGCTGAAAGCTGCTGGTCGATAATCTGCTCTCGTGCCTGGTTGGACGCCGGCTGTTGGGACCTGCGAACACTCAGGATAAAGCCCTGGCCCTTTCACGATAGCGACAGTCGGAACGACCGGCCTCCGGCTACATGCGGATATTCTGTTAGAGTACTTCCGAAACGCCGCTAATGACACACAGCGAACTTCCCCGGACCCTCTGACATCCATCAGTTTTGGATTATGAAAATCCGGGCAGCTGCTCGCCGGATCGATGGGTGATAAGAGCAAGCCCTACGACTAGGAGTGATGCATGATGAAAACCCCCAAGCTGACGGTATTGATCAGCCTTTTCAGTATTACGTTTGGCAACGCCTGTCTTGGTGCGGAACTCAAGGTACCCGGTTCTGGGGCAACCCCGTGTGCAGCGATTGCCGAACTTGGGCCTTCCGCTGATCAGGCCAAGACAGAACGAATCAATTTAGAGTCTTGGGGACAGGGCTTCCTGGGCGGTCTGATGACCGCTCACGCCATGCAATTTGCGAGATCCAGCGACGATGCAACAGGAACCGCAATTGCCATAGACTACAATCCGAGCGGGGACTGGGCGAAATTTGTCGCACATTGCCAAGCGAATACTGAGGACAACCTTGCACAAGCAGTGATGGCTGTAGCGGTTGACCTCGGTGTTCTTCAGGATCAGGACCCATCGGTACCAGGAGTTTATTTGCTCATCGAGGTGAATGGCGGACAACTACCGGCCGTTTCCTGGAAAACGATGCCGAACGGTGACCGATGCAGTAACGAGATATTCGAAGGCGCTGTCATATTTGATGCCGAGGGACGGTCGTCTGCATATATCTCGGAACGGGATGTTTGCCTACATGACGATGGATCAGAGTCAACAGCGAAGGAAGGTTCGGTGATATTTCCCGGAACCTACGTTGTTTCTGGCAACCAGATAACGATAAAGGACGATTTCGGCACGGACCATGCGGTGCTTAACGGAAAGATCCTGGTTTACAAGACCGGCGGAGAAGGCCGGCCTGTCACCGAGTATGCATTTCGAAAACAGTGATGCATGTCTTTGCCGCGCTCGAGCCGAAGGAAGGTCGGCCGCCTCTGCGCACTTTTAGCTGCTTGGGCGCCTGTTACTGGCAGAAAGCTGCCATCACCTGTACTGGCAAGACATCACCGGGAAGTAATGGTTGAGCGTCAAACTATCGGCAGTTTTGAATTCGATCCGTCACCCTTGTCAAAAGCGAATTCTCATCTACATGAGCATTACTCCATGTTGAGAAAAATTCTCTTCACGGCGTTTTCGTTATTCCTGACCTACCGATCTTACGATCTACTGCTGCAGTTATGGCCCTATGAGTTGTCCACCGATTGTCAACCAGGGTCTACGCGTGGCCCGCCTGGCGGAGCGCCGTCATCAGCGAGATTGCGATGGATATGATTGTCGACACCGAACAGCAGAGAGCAGGTGATGATCCGGGGCACTGTAATGGGCGCCGGCTGAATCCAGGTTGGCTTATGTCTGCATTTGACCGACAATTAGATTCAGGGTCTTTACGCCCGGACATGCAGCAGCAAGTCATCCGGTCTACCTCCGAAAGCAGACATTCGTCTAAACTAGTCCTGAATAGCCGCTTATGCATCAGTGCAGACGTTGCTTCGCAACTCCGACAGGCGTAGATAACCAAAGATATGGGGTGACTGTGAGAATTACGGGATGCAGAAATCGCTTGTCGTTACTCGTTGTAATGATCGTCGTGCTTACCGAATTCGGCTGGGTGACATCTGCTCTTGCCGCTGACCCGGAACCGCTGCGCATCTTGCTGACGAACGACGATGGCTACGACGCACCCGGCATTAAGACTGTCCATGAATACCTTGTTACCGCCGGGCATGACGTGACCCTGGTCGCGCCACTCACAGACCACAGCAGCAGCGGAATGCGGGTAACCGCCTGGGGTTCGCTCAACTACGAAGAGCAGGCTCCGGGCGTCTGGACCGTGGACGGGTTCCCGGCCGATGCAGTACTTGTCGGACTTCTCCATGTCATGCGAGACGAGCTGCCGGATCTCGTGATATCTGGTGCCAATTTTGGTCAAAACCTCGGATTCGCCAACAGTTCGGGTACGGTCGGCGCCGCAACGATGGCAATGTATGCGGGATTTCCTGCAGTAGCGGTCTCAGTCGGCATAAATGCTTCCGAACATAGTACCGACCCGGTGCCGTACGCCAGTACCCTGGGCGCGTTCACCGGTGCTGCGGAATTCGTCGTCAAGCTTATTGACGACCTGCAGCGGACGCGCGCCGAGGATGGGCGATTGCTTGCGAAGCAGACAATCTTAAACGTCAATTATCCTGCGGCTCGTCCCGACGCTGTAAATGGAGTCCGAGTTGTACAGTCGACTTGGGACCGCGGAGTTCGTATTGACTACGAGGAAACCGAGCGAGCCGGGCAACTGAATGTAAGGCTGCGGATGGTCGAACCGGGCGATGCAAGCGGCGATGACGTGGACTGGCAATGGTTCGCCCGTGGCTACGTCACGATCAGCGTACTCGATGGCGATTCGGCTGCGGAAAAGATGATGCGCGACGCGGTCTCCCGCCGATTGTCGGTGACCGGACCGAAGTGATGCGGTGACTGACCGTCCCCTGCGGAAAGCGGCCTGTCAAAACTCCTGACTACCAGCCGATCAGAAGCCGGTATTCCACCGGAAATCTGGTTCCAGAAGACAACGCGTTCGAACGTTTGCTGGCGACTTGAAGCGGATGCTGCGTCTAGCAGTAAGCCGTTTTGAACCAGGAAACCGATCGATTGATACAAAAGGCTAGACTGGTTCGACGTCTCGGCGGCAGGGCTGTTGCCTAAGGCAACACTACCTGCCCGTAGCTTGCGGCCAGAGCGATCAGCGCTTCTCGGTCAGGGTTTTCCCAATTAACTCCCTGGTCAAAAGCGGTGAACATTTTTGAAGCATTACCATTTGAGGTTATTGAAAAAAACTCGCCGCCGCCGTCTGCAAATTTGAACCAGTGTGTCGCTCCACCCGGCACATGAATCACGGCGCCGGTGGTTGCCAGCGTTTCAGCGTCATTGACGCCACAGTGAACCGATCCGCTCAGAACATAAAACGATTCATCCCAGGGATGATGATGTGGGCCGGGACCCGTGCCCTCGGGACCGGCGATCCGAAACAATTCATAGCCGCCGGTTTTTTCGGCAGAAGCAAGTACCGTGATCTTGAATCCGCCTACGTTTAGCGGCTTTGCAGCCTCACCGGCCGAATGCATAAACGGCGCTACTGCGGTCATGGCGTCTCCTGGAAGATTTGCCTGCAAGCCGGGATTGACCTGCCGATCGAGATCGTCGTCAGCATAACAAATTGCCCGGGCAGCGCCAGACGACGCAGGCCTTGCTGGACGCGGCCCACCTGTTCGTATCTGAAGG
>JBFFOS010000125.1:0-8337 GCA_041574375.1 Woeseiaceae bacterium | reverse complement strand
TGCCGACGATGGTCAGGCACAACAGGATGCCACCGAGGACGTAGCCGAGAAAAATTACGAAGCCACCGAAGATGAAAAATACGATATTGCCGAGTAACGACATATGTTGCTGTCCTGTGCCGTCGATGCCCAGATCATACACGAGCCAGCCCGCGTGGTTGTTTTCCGCCAAGCACTGGCAATCGTTTGATTCGTTTCTGCTAGTCTTTATTGCACCGCGTTCAAAGGAAGCTCGATGAGTCATCGTGACAAAAGTCTGGGCATGGATCGGGATATCACCAGGCGGGATTTCCTGAGTGGGGTAAGCATCGCGATCGGCGCTGCGTTGCTGCCTGCCTGCACGAAAAGCGGCGGCCCGAATGCCGACATCCAGCGAGCTTACTATCCCCCTGCAGAAACCGGGATGCGTGGTTCTCACCCGGGGTCTTTCGAAGTGGCTCATGCTGCAGTAAAGGGCGAGCGCTGGGCGACGGAAAGATCCGGTGAGCACTATGACCTGGTTATCGTTGGTGCTGGCATCAGCGGCTTGTCGGCCGCGTATATCTACCATCGCGATGTCGACGCGGATGCGCGGATCCTGATCCTGGACAATCACGACGACTTCGGTGGGCACGCAAAACGTAACGAGTTCACACTCGATGGGCGGACGTTCATCGGCTTCGGCGGCACCATGCTCATTGAGGCGCCGGGGACTTACCCGAAAGTCGCAAAGGAGCTCGTCCGTGAACTGGGTATCGAGGTCGAGCGCGCCAGGGAGTTCACCCATGTCGATGTTGCGGATTTGTACAAAACCGCTCGTGGCACTTTCTTCGACAAAGAGACTTTCGGCGCTGATTATCTTGCGACCGGTCGGCATGGTTTCAGCGGGTCACTGGATGATGCGCCGCTGTCGGAATCGGCAAAGAAGGAGCTCGAGCACCTGTTTGCGGACGAGGAAGACTACTTGCCCGGCATGACACCGGCTGAGCGGCGCACTGTGCTCGAGTCCCATACCTGGCGCGAGTACCTGGAAAAATACACCGGCGTCGGCGAGGAAGTACTTAGCTTTGTTCAGAAATGGTCGCACGGTGTCTGGGCAATCGGTGCGGATGCGCTGCCGGCCTGGATGGCCTGGCTTGATGGCTACCCCGGCTTCGCAGGGATGGACATCGGTTATGGTGATGAAGCGCATGTTGACGATGAGTATTTCCGGTTTCCGGACGGTAATGCATCGGTTGCCCGCCTGCTGGTGCGCAAGCTGATTCCGGAGGTGGCGCCCGGTAATACGATGGAGGATGTCGTTACGGCACGATTTGACTACTCCATGCTCGATCGACCCGAGAATCTCACACGTATCCGCCTGAGCAGCACCGTGGTTGACCTGCATCATCAGGGCGGCGACCTGAACGCCGCTGTCGATGTGACATACGTGCGTGGCGACAAGGGACGGACCGTAACTGCGGGCAAAGTTGTCTGGGCCGGCTATCACACGATTCTGCCGCATATCTGTTCCGACGTGCCGAAGGAGCAGGGCGTGGCGATGAGTAATTCCGTGCGTGCACCGCTCGTCTATACCAACGTACTGATTCGCAACTGGCGAAGTCTTGCCGAGCCCAGGCTGCGGCGCGTTTATTGTCCGGGCAGTTTTTTTCAGACGGTAATGTCCACGCACGAAGTAAGCATGGGTGACTATCAATTTGCTAAATCGCCTGACGAGCCAATCATCCTGCACCTGCAACATATTCCGCTTGCGCCGGGACTGCCTGCATCCGAGCAGTTTAGGGCGGGCCGCAGGGCCCTGCTGGCAACGCCGTTCGAGACATTTGAGCGCAATATTCGCGACCAGCTTGGTCGTATGCTGGGACCGAGAGGATTCGATCCGGCACGTGATATTGCGGGCATAACGGTTAATCGCTGGCCGCACGGATACGCGTATTCAATTGATGCGGAGTCCGGCGACGTGGCCTGGTGGCCCGAATACTGGAAGCACGAGGGCCGGCCATGGATTGACGCAAGTCAGCGCATAGGAAATATCGTAATAGCCGGCACCGATGCGGCGTCCAACGCAATGACCGAATCCGCGATCGAAGAGGCGCATCGTGCTGTGCACAGTCTGGGAACAAAGACAGCCGACATCTGACCAGTCCCCTGATCGTCACTCGCCGGCGCAAGAGAATCGGTACAATCGCCAGCACCAAAACGCAAGAAACGAGGCAGCCAATGAAGACATCTCGACGCAACTTTATTCAATCAGTAACCGCACTTGGCGCCCTCGCAACTGTGCCGGGATGTATCCGCGAAGAAACTGCAGCTATAAAACCGCTCGATATCCTGGTTCTCGGCGGGACCGGTTTCATTGGACCCCATGAGATCAACTACGCGCGGACTCGCGGCCATAACATCACGATGTTCAACCGCGGCAAGACGGCGCCGAACATGTTCCCGAATGTGGAGGCGCTGATTGGAGACAGGAACGGTGAGCTTGACGCGCTAAAGGGGCGAGACTGGGATGCTGTTATCGACAATTCCGGATTCTTTCCGCGCCACGCACGGCTCTCGGCCGAACTACTGCACGGGCACGTAGGCAAGTACATGTTCGTTTCCAGTATTTCGGCCTATGCGCGCACCCTGAAAGTTGAAGACGATGAGTATTCTGCCGCTTACGCCGAAATGGACGGTCCGGTCGACGAGTCCGAATACATTTATGGGCCGACCTACGGCGCTCGCAAAGCGCTGTGTGAGCAGGAGGTTTCCAAGGTATTCGGAGACGACGCAATCAATATTCGTCCCGGCATCATCACCGGCACCGGCGACCCGACGGAGCGCCTGCGTCACTGGTTGCGACGGATGCAAACAGGCAACGAGATACTGGTTCCGGGACAGGAAGACTTGCCGGTGCAATACATCGATGCAGCTGACATGTGCGCGTGGATGGTGCGCCTGCTGGAAGATGGAACCGGTAGCGGGCCCTACAATGCGGTAGGCGCAGAAGAGCCCTATCGTGCAAGACCACTTCTTGAAGGCCTGCGCGACGCGACTGGATCGAGGTCTGCATTGACCTGGATCGATTGGGAGTGGATCAACAAGGAGACAACCGAGACTCCGAACTACGGGCCCTGGTATGGGGCCGGGCCGATTCCTTTCATGCAGGTAAACAACGATCGCGCGATGGCAGCGGGCCTTACATTCCGGCCGATTGCCGATACGGCGATGGACATGATTGCGAACCTCGACCAGGTTCCCGTCCCGGAAAGGGGGCGGGGTGGATTCAGCCCGGAGACGGAAGCCGCGCTGTTGCAGAAGTGGCATGCCGAAAACGACCAGAACCAGGGCTGATACGCACGCATGAAACGTTTACTTGTCGTTGTCGGTATGCTCGCAGTGGCCGGCCTTGCCTATGTGCACTGGGTTCTTCCTGGCAAGGTTGAAGCCTCGATGAATATCGTGCTGCCGCACGAGGCTTACGCAGTCAGCGACGAGGCTCGAGCGCTGCACGACTCGTTGTTCGTTGTCGATCTGCACTCCGATTCGCTGCTGTGGAAGCGCGATCTCGCAAAAAGGTCGGCCATAGGGCATATGGATGTGCCGCGACTCAAGGCAGGTAATGTTGCACTCCAGGTGTTCAGTGCGACGACCAAAACTCCGTCGGACATGAATTACTCGAGCAACACGCCAGACTCGGACGACATCACTTTGCTGGCGGTCGCATCGATGTGGCCACCGCGTACCTGGTCCAGTATTTACGAGCGTGCCGTGTATCAGATCGACAAGTTGTACAACGTAGCGGAACGCAGTGACCTGGTTGTAATCAGGAACAGGCAGGATCTGGAAGGCCTGGTTGCGAGTCGATCGAAGGGCGAGTCAGCGCTGGGCGGTTTGTATCTTATCGAGGGTGCGCACCCGCTGGAGGGCGATATCGAGAATCTTGATCGGCTCTTTGAGCGCGGGCTGCGAGTCGTTGGGCTCACCCATTTTTTCGATAACGAATTAGGCGGCTCATTGCACGGCACGAGTGGCGAGGGCCTGACCGAGTTTGGTCGATCCGTTGTTCGACGCGCCAATGAGCTCAACGTGATTATCGATATCGCGCACGCGTCGCCGGCCATGGTTGAGGATGTACTGGCCTTATCGACCGCGCCGGTGATGTTGTCGCACGGCGGGCTCAAAGGTGCGTGCGACACCGAGCGCAACCTGTCCGATGCATTGATGAAGAAGTTCGCATCGAAGGGCGGACTGGTCGGCATTGGTTATTGGGACGCCGCGGTTTGCGATCCGAGCCCGGAGGGGATCGTCAAATCGATCCGTTACGCAATCGATCTTCTTGGTCTGGAGCACGTTGCGCTCGGGTCCGACTACGATGGCACGATCCACGCGCCGTTCGATACGAGTGAAATATCCGTGCTCACGGCGGTCATGCTGCAATCCGGCTTTTCGGAGGACGAGATTCGCAAGGTCATGGGCGAAAACGCGAAACGTTTTCTGCTCGAGAACCTGCCCGCCCGGTAGACGTAATCTCTCAGCAGGTTGGTCACATCGTGTGTGAACCAGCCGACACACGGCACATAGAGCACAGCGGACAACACACCCTCACACGCCTGCGGCTATAGATTCGGGTATGTCGTCCACTGCACTCTCTCAAGCGCATCGCAGGTTCGTGCGCTGACCCCATGCCGTGCTTAAGACGGGTCGGGACAGGTAGCCGAATCTATAGCCGAGCTGGCAGTTCGACAGAAATACGTGGCGAGGGTGGAACTCGCGAGGCGTGTTCGGCTGCCTGTCCCGACCCGGCTTGATTCGAGCCTGTTAGTGATCGTTGGCGGGAAGTTCCCTGTGACCAACTTGCTGTGAGATTACAGGTAGACGTCAGTTACGCTTCGGCTGGTTACTTGACGTCAGGCCGAATTCAGCAGCGATCGTCTCGATCTCAACAATTTCCTCGCTCGAGGTAATGCCGTCGGCTTGCGCGATGGCATACAGCGAGTTGAGGAAATGTTGGGCGCGATCTTTATCGAGGGCCGGATTCACCATGCGATTGTCCATACCCGCCCTGGCGCGCTTCTGCATCATCGATAATTCCATTATGAAATCAACTTCGGCAGGTTCGAGCTTGGCTACTTCATGCAGTATGCGACGCATTTCGTCCCGCTCGCTGTCGGTGACCTTGCTGTCGGCATAGGCAACCCGGGCCAGCGCGAAGGAAAACGTGGCCAGGTAGTTCGCCGAGTGCGGATCATGTTTCTCCAGCAGGTTGAGCATTCGGCTGGTGCCCTCCGAAACCACCTCGGTCAATGACTTCATCCGGCCATCCTCGAGATGCAGGATACGGTCGGCAACATCGAGAATTCGATTGTCATGGGTCACGAGAATGACCGCCGAGCCATCCTCCCGTGCCAGGTCCTGGATCAGGTCGACCACATCGCGACCGGACTGCTTGTCCAACGACGCCGTCGGCTCGTCGGCAAGCACGATCTGCGGACGATTTACCAGCGCCCTGGCAATGCCGGCCCGCTGTTTCTGCCCACCCGACAACTCACCCGGGAATTTGTGCTCGTGCTCGGCCAGGCCGACTCTCTGCAAGACCTCGGTAATGCGTTGCCCGGCTTCTGCGCCCCTGACGCCGCCGAGTTGCAGTGCCATCTGTACGTTCTGATGAATGGTGAGGCTGTCGAGCAGGTTGTGTGACTGGAAGATGTAGCCGATCTGCGTGCGCACCTTGATCAGCGCTCTTTCGCTGGCTTTGAGGAGTTCCTGCCCCAGAACCTTGACGCTGCCTTTTTGTGCAGAACGCAGTGCACCGATTAGCGTGAGCAACGTGGTTTTTCCGGAGCCGGAAGGCCCCGTCAAAATCACAATTTCGCCTCCCTCGATCCGCGTGCCGATATCAAAGAGGATCTGCTTCTCCAGGGCGCCTTTGCCGTAGGCATAGGAAACATCCTCGAGGACAATTGGCGTGGTGGCAGCCATCAGAACACCTCCGCCGGATCCACAGCTCGCAGTTTGCGCAGGGCCATCAAACCGGAGCCCGCACACATCGCCACCGTCAGCACGAAGACGCCTGCAGCGCTCTGCACGCTCATTTCCAGCGGGAGTCGCGTCGCGTCCGCACCCTTGGTAAACACCAGGTGAGCAATGCCAAGCCCCGGTATGAATCCGAGCACAGCCAGGATGATTGCCTCCTGCAACACGACGTTGCGCAGGTAGCCGTGGGTATAGCCCATGGCCTTGAGTGTCGCGTACTCCTTCAGGTGATCCTGCACATCGGCAAACAGTATCTGGTAGACAATTATCAGCCCGACGATCAGGCCCATCACAGCGCCGAACGCAAAGATGTAGCCGATGGGCGTGGTCTTGTTCCAGTACTGGATCTCCAGGTCCATGAACTCCTGTCGTGTAAGCACACGGACATCCATCGGCACGGATTCCCGGATACGTGCCTGAACCTCCGCCGCATCCTGACCAGGCTCCAGCTTGATCAGCCCAAAGTCGATGGCCGATTTCTTGCGCGTCGGCAATATCCGCAGGAAATTGAGGTCTGAACTGATAACGCCGCCGTCCAGGCCGAACGACGTGCCGACCTCGTACATGCTCGCGACAGCAACTCGGCGATCGTTGATTTCGGCGCTCACGGGCCGACCCGCATCCAATAGATCCCGGATCGGGCCGTACTCGTCACGGCCGCGTCGGTCAAAGATCACCTGGTCCGGGATCTTGATCGCCTCTTTTTGTTCGGAACTGAGCAGGCGATTGAACCCCTGCTCGGACGGGTCGAAGCCGATCGCCAGTATGTTGCGTGCATTCGACGGGTCGGCCGGGTTGCGCCAGCTAACCAGCCGCATGTAGACCGCTGTAACTGACTCAACGCCTTCAAATCCGAGTACCTGGTAGAGCCGGCTGCGGGGGAATTGCTTCGAGGAAACCATGAAATCCGTCTTGGGGCTCAGCATGGCGAGGTCGTAGTCCATGGCCGTGTGATAGCGAACCGCGCTTACAAACAGCGCTTCACGGAATTCAAGCTGCACAAAAATCAGGATGACCGCAAAGGTGATGCCTGTTATCGCCGCGACCAGGCGCAGCTTCTGCGCCTTGAGCTGCAGCCAGCCAAGTGGAACCGCCGTAAACATCAGGGTTGGATCTCTACCTTGACTTGCATATTGGTAAAGCGGGACACGGCTTCGCTGTCATCCAGCAGAATGAATACCTCGACTACCCGCGCGTCAGTCTTGGCGATAGGGTCGGTACCGACCACGTCGAGCCGTCCCACTTTGAGCGAAATGCGTTCTACCTTGCCAGTCAGCTCACGGTCCATTGCAGACAGTCGAATCTTTGCAGACTGGCCGACCTTCACTGCCGTTATGTCGGTTTCATAGACTTCGGCGACCGCGTACATCTTGTCGGTGCGGCCGAGTTCCATGATCCCCTCCGGTCCGACCCTCTCGCCTGGATAAGCGTGTATTTCCAGTACCTGGGCGCGAAGGGGAGCGCGCACGACGGCCAGCTCGAGCTTCGCCTTGGCCGCGGCAAGATCGGCCAGCGCAATATCAAGATCCATTTGTGCCGCGTCGAAATTGGCCTTGCTGGTCAGCGACCTCTTGGAGAGATCCTGCTGTCGCGCCATTTCGTTGCGGGCATTGGTGAGAACGGCCTCGAGCCTGTCGACATCGGCTGCTCGCAGGTTGTAACTGTCGAGGCGAGCGACGACCTGGTCTTTTTCGACCCAGTCCCCCTCGGCAACTACCAGGGATTTCATGACGGCGCCGGTCAATCCGCCGCCGGAAGGTCCGGCAAGTTGTACAACGCCGTTCTCGGGCTCCAGTCTGCCCAGGCTTGATATCACGCGCTCCTGGGCAACGGCGCAAAATGAGAGAGCAAAGCTGAAGAAAAAAAACAGTATCCGACCCCGTCGCATAGTCGCTTCCCTATAGGTTCTTATTCTTGTTTTTCGCGGAATTATCAATATTAGACTAAGCCGACGTGTCCTGCCCGGATTGTGCGAATCGGGCGCGAGCCTCCCTGACGCCGTCCAACAAGGCGCGAATGTCTCCCACGGCCTCTTCGAACCACAGGAACGCGTAGGATTTCAGATCTTCAACCCTGACCTCGGTTGTGTTGTCGATCTGCATGAGCGATCGCGGCAATTCACCATTGATACGCAGGTAGCGCTCACCCAGTAACTGTTCGCACTGATGCGCGCTGACCGAGGAACTGGCGCTCATCATATGATCGAGCAGCCCATTGGTCAGCCAGTCGAAAATGCCCCAACCGCGCGACTCTTCACCGATCTTGTCGCGGTCTTCCTGGCTGAGGTCGTGCGCCGGTTTGCCGGTTCCAAGCGACAACATCCAGACGTCCTCCAGTGCA
>JBFFOS010000124.1:0-8340 GCA_041574375.1 Woeseiaceae bacterium | reverse complement strand
CTCGATGCGCTGGATCTCTATCTGGAGATTGAAAAGGTGCGCTTCGGCGACCGGCTGATCATCGAGAAAGACATCGATGAGCGCGCCACCCAAGCGCTGGTGCCCAGCCTGATTTTGCAGCCGCTGATCGAGAACGCGATCAAGTACGCTATTTCACCGATGGAGGAAGGAGGAGCCTTGCGTATCACCGCTCGCGTGCAGCAAAGCACCCTGATTCTGCAGTTGTCGGATACTGGTCCGGGACTCGGCAACGGCAATAACGGCCAGAAGTCGAGCGGTGTGGGGCTCAAGAACACGCGGGAGCGCCTGCAACAGCTGTACGGCGACGCACAGGCATTCACGCTGGCGCCGAACGAACCAACAGGCCTGACTGTTACAATCAATATTCCCTTCGAGGAAAGAGATGCTTAGCGCACTGATCGTTGACGACGAAGAGCTGGCGCGCCGTGGTCTCGAGATCCGGCTCGCGGAGTATGACGACATCCGGATCTGTGGCCAGGCGCGCAATGGCCGTGAGGCAATTGCCGCGGTACGCGAACATTCCCCTGACCTGATATTTCTCGATGTCCAGATGCCGGGCATGGACGGCTTCGAAGTTCTGCGACGTTTGTCAGGCAGCTGCATGCCTGAGGTCATCTTTGTTACAGCGTATGACGAGTTTGCACTGAAAGCATTTGATGCAAATGCGCTCGACTACCTGTTGAAACCGCTCAATGACGACCGTCTGCGTGAGGCCATCGAGCGTGCACGAAAAAACAGCGACGAAAAACATGCCGATGAACAACGCAACAAGCTGCTCAAGTTCGTCTGTGAACTGACCGGACGAGAGCTGACGCTGGACTCAGCGCTGGCAGCGGCAACCGGCGACCATCGGGTGCACCCGCGGCGAATAGCCATTCGCGACGGTTCGGCGACGAACTGTGTAGATGTCGAATCGATAGACTGGATTGACGCGGCCGGCGACTACATGTGCGTTCATGCGAACGGCGACACCTTCGTAATGCGCGGCACGATGAAACACCTGGAAGACCTCCTGGACCCGGAGATATTTGTGCGCGTCCATCGTTCGGCGATCGTTAACCGTCACCGCGTAACGTCAATGCGACCGCACCGCAATGGCGAGTACTTTCTGCGGCTCGGGGGGGAGGCCGAATTGAAATTGAGCCGCAAATATAAGGGTAATCTCGAGCGCCTCGCCAATCGCATCTAGTCATGTCCGGTGCCGCAGACACCATTCGTCGCGGGATAAAAACCGCTCGTCGCAAGTGACGCAACGAATACTACTCCCCGCTCCTCTAAAGGGCATTGCATCACCGCCCTCGGGGATTGGACATGAAACTACGTTTGCTTTGTGTGACAACCTTGTTGCTGTTTGCTACCGAAGCGGCAGGCGCTTACGCCGCGGATGGTGCGCGCAAGTCCTTTGAAATTTTCCGCACCGACTCACCGCCGATCATTGACGGCAAGCTGGACGATGCTGTCTGGCGGGCCACCGAGTACGTCGATGACTTTCACCAGACCTCGCCCGGTGACGGAACTGCGCCGACGGAGCGAACCGTAGTGCGCGTGACGTACGATGATGAGTTCCTCTATATCGCGGCCAATATGCTTGACAGTGAACCGCAGGCTATCCAGGCAAAACAAATGATCCAGGGGCAGTTGTTCCGCTCGGATGACCGGTTCTGGGTTACGCTCGATAGCTTCAATAACAAGCGCAACGACTATTTTTTCCAGGTCAATGCCAACGGTGTGCGCCGCGATGCACTGCGTGAGAACAATGCGCGTTTTATCGATGAATGGGCCACGATTTGGCAAGCGGAATCGCAGAGGCATCCGGATGGCTGGTCCACCGAGATTGCGATTCCTTTCAAATCAATTTCGTTTGCGCCGGAATCGGATACGTGGGGAATCAACTTCGGGCGGGGCGTCGTTCGGAAACAGGAATACACAATCTGGTCTTCCTACCAGCGTGAATGGTGGCCAGCGTACGGTGGGGAAGTGCAGGGGATAGGGGAAATCGAGCAGGGGCTCGGCCTGGACGTCGTTCCCTCGGTTAACCTGACCCAGCAACGAGACCTCGTGCTGAACGACAGCAAAAACGACTTTGAGCCGTCTCTGGATGTGCGCTACCGCATCACACCATCGCTGAGCGCGACGCTGACCCTGAACACCGACTTTTCGACAGCGGAGATCGACGAGCAGCAGGTCGCGCTCGATCGATTCTCGCTGTTTTTTCCCGAGAAACGTGATTTTTTCCTGCAGGACGCAGGTATCTTCGAATTCGGCAACATCGATACCAACGGCCGACCGTTTTTCTCGCGACGCATCGGGCTTAGTGATGACGGCGAGCCGGTCGGGATCGATGGCGGCGTCAAGCTTACGGGTCGAATCGGCGACTTTAACGTGGGAGCACTGGCGATACGCCAGGATGCGAATGGCGACATTTCAGCCAAGGACCTCTTCGTAGCTCGAGGTTCCTACAACGTGTTGGACGAGTCGGCAGTGGGCTTCATCATGACGCACGGCGATCCGACATCGAACGAGTCGAACTCCGTTGCCGGCTTGGATTTCCTGTATCGCAACAGCGAGGGTCCATTCGGCGAAATCCTGACGGGCAGGTTCTGGGCACAGCAGAGTCGTTCCTCCGACCTCGATGGCGATGAGCAGGCGTTCGGCGTAAACCTCGAGATCCCGAGCGACAAGCTGTTGGCCTACATGGATCTGCAGCAGATTGGGGAAGACTTCCGGCCCGCGCTCGGTTTTGTCAACCGCGCCGGCATTCGCCGTTATGGTGTGGGCACACGGTACCGAACGCGGCCGGAAACCGGGTTCTGGCGGGCAATAAACCACAAGATCGATTATGTGCTCGTGACAGACATGGGCAACTCGTTGTTATCCCAACGGCTGGAAATAGAGCCCATCGGGCTGTATTCGAATCAAGATGATTACCTGTTCTTCAACTGGTCACGGAGCAAGGAGGTCGTTCGCGAGGAATTCGAGTTGTTTGACCGCCTGAATGTCCCGGCCGGCGAGTACGAGTTCGATCGTTACCGAGCGGAGCTCGGTACGGGCTGGCAACGACCCGTGCGCCTGGTACTGGCTGTTGAGGACGGTGGCTTCTTCGGCGGTGACCGTCTTCTGAAGCATGTTGAGGTCCAGTGGCGCCAGTCCGCACATTTCTTCGTGGCTGCCGGGTTCACCGAGAACGACGTCGACCTGGCGGACGGCAGTTTCACGTCGCACCTCGCAAGCCTGCGCTCAGATATCGCATTCAACTCGCGTTGGTCATGGAGCAATGTGCTGCAATACGACAACACGGCCGAGCGGATTGGGGTTAACAGCCGGTTACGATACATCCCGGAAGCAGGCAGAGAGGTGGTCCTCGTCCTGAATCACGCGGCGGATGTGGATTCTGCAAACCAGCTGTCGAGTGCGCAAAGCGACATAAACCTCAAGGTGTCGTATACGTTTCGTTACTAGCGGGCGACGTCACCCGGGAGCAGGTTCAGGCGTTTAGAAGGGCAACGGATTTCCTGGTCACCAGTTGATGCGAGACGATTTGCGTTTCCGGCTCGCCGGATTTCTCGTCCCGAATGGCAGCACATAGCTTCTCGACGATTCTTGCACCCATTTCCTCGGCCGGTTGCCGGACGGTGGTTAATGGCGGATTGGTAACTTCGGCGTAGCGAATGTCGTCGAAACCAACAACAGATATATCGTCGGGAACGCTCAGGCCAGCAAGTTGGAATTCGTGCATGCAACCGATTGCCAGTTCATCGCTGACACAAAACATGGCCGTTGGTCGGTTGCCGCACGCGAGGATCCGGCGAGCTGCACTCCTGGCGCCGTCAAGAGAGTTCTCTGAATCGAAAATCCAGCTATTGTTTATCTTCAGCCTTGCCTCTTGCATCGTCTTTCGGAAGCCGCGTTCGCGCTCTGCGAATGAAGGCTTTTTCCTGCCGCAGATCATGCCGATGTGCCGGTGTCCCTGACCGATCAGGTATTCCGTCATTTCCCGGGCCGCCGCCGCATTGTCTATCTGCACAGCGGGCGGCTGTAGGTGAGGGTGATTTGCCCCGTCAAGCTGTCGGGCGACAAACGTCATGTTGTTCAGAAGGACGAGCCCGTCAGCCTGCTTTGACTCCAGGGTCGCGTTGATTTCATCCGCAGACATCATGCTCTGTCGGGTCTCGCGAATGACGATTGCGTAGTCCAACGCATTGGCTGCGGAGCGAACACCTCGCATGACTTTCGTGAAAAAGGGATCACCGATGGAGGGAACAGCGACGAGAATCTGGTTGGTCTTGCCACTGCGAAATCGTTGCGCAAGCAGATTTGGTGTGTAGCCAGTGTTCTCGATGGCACTCGCAACCTTGAGTCGAGTCTGTTCCGTGACTTTTTCCGGCTTGTTGATGCATCGGGAGACAGTCGCAATGGATACGCCAGCGAGCCTTGCGACTTCTTTAATCGATGTGTCTGCCATGTTTGATTTCTTACTATCGTTTATTTGCAGCAAGGCTTACCGACCTGGCTGACCCCAGAACGGTCGCTCGGGTAGCGTGACAATACCCTTGTCGTAATGGAGACCGCCCGGCCGGTCTTCCTTGATCAGGAGTGGACCGTCGATATCCACGAAGTCACAGAGTTGTGCAATGACGTGGTGAGGCGCCATCGCCAATGACGTGCCTCCCATGCAGCCAACCATCAGGCGAAGGCCTTTCTCGCGAGCTGCGTGTGCCAGTTCGAGTCCGTGAGTGAGCCCGCCCGTCTTATCGAGCTTGATGTTGATCATTTGGTAGCGCCTGGCGGCGTCTTCCAGTTCGCCAAGGTGCAGGCATGACTCATCGCCGCACAGTGGCAACGGTGGCTCATAGCCTTCGAGGTCGCTGTCACCGCCACGCGGTAATGGCTGTTCAATCATGCTTACGCCGAGCGCCTGCAGCGCTGGGGCATGTTGCTGTAATTCGTCGAAGGTCCAGCCCTGGTTGATATCGACGACCATGCGGGCGTCCGGACGCGCCTCGCGAATCGCAGTGATGCGTTCCACCGGACGATCGGCACCGAGCTTCACCTTGAACAGCGATATGTCGGCCGCCGCCGCAGCCTTGGCGGCCATCGCTTCGGGGGTGTCCTCGAGCCCGATCGTAAATACAGTTTCGATCGGTCTTTCTCCGACACCCGCCTTCGACCATGCACTGCGCCCGGTTATCTGCGTTTCGAGGTCCCAAAGCGCCGCATCGGCTGCCATGCGCGCACCGCCCGGCGGCAACAGCTCAAGCAAACGCTGCTGGTCTGCACCGGTCTCAAGTTCCGGAATGATTGCTTCGAGTTCGGCGGCCATCGAATCGGTCGTTTCGTCCAGGTAGTAGACGCCGAGAGCTTCGCCGCGTCCCAACAGGCCGCCTTGTTCGATTTCACAGACTACGCATGGAAAATCATCCCAGACATGGTTCGAAATTCGAAACGGAATGATCGCTGGCCACGATTCCATGCGTATCGTGATATTGCGTCTCATGCTACGTGTTTGAGGAGGAAGTTGGCAATCGGTGTCATGCTCATGGCAACCGGATCGACACAGGGTATGCCCAGATGATCCTGCATCTTGCCGAGGTAGGCTTCGCGCTCGAAGTCCGTCATCGATGAGGTGTTGATGCTTACGCCGGCGCAGAAACAGCGTGGTCTCGTGCGGCGGGCAAAGCGCAATGCATCGTCGATGACTTCGTCAAGTTCCGGGATCGGGTAGTCGCCAAAAACTTCCAGAATCTCTGTACGCGCGGCGTCGTGGCACAGGATGACTGCATCAGGCTGCGATCCATGTAAAAGCCCGAGCGAGACACCGGAGTAACTCGGGTTCAGCAGGGATCCCTGACCTTCGATTATGTCCCAGTGATCATCGTCGTTGTCCGGTGAAAGGATCTCGGCAGCGCCCGAAACAAAATCCGAGACGACGGCATCGATGGGAATACCTTCACCGGCGATCATGATGCCCGTCTGGCCCGTTGCGCGAAACGTCGTTTTCATGTCCCGCTGTTCCAGTTCACGATGCAATGCGAGTGCGGTGTACTTTTTGCCCACGGCGCAGTCCGTGCCGACGGTTAGTACGCGCTTGCCGCTGCGCGGGCGTCCCTGGCCGACAGGAATGTTGGCTGGCGGCACGCGAACATCGGTCAAGGTTGCACCACCCTTGTAGGCGGCCGCGACGAGGTCGGGCATTGTCTTCAGCTTGCTGTGCATACCCGCAGCAATGCCTATTCCGGCCTGTGCGAGTTCGATGAGATGGGGCAACCAGTGATCGGGAATCTGCCCACCAACCGGCGCGACCCCGACGATGGCCGTATTCACTCCCGCCTTAACAGCCTCCGCGACATTCATCTCCGGGAGGCCCAGGTCGACCGGGCAGTCCGGGAATCGCATCTGCCCCGCGCAACGCTCGGGCCGCCAGTAGGCGAGCCCGTGCCCTGTCTTGGCGTGATCGTCATCGGCGACGTCACCCAGGTAGAGAAGAAATGGAGGCTCGAGGCTGATGGTCGTAAGTGACATGGCCGATTTCCTGTGTCCCGTTATCGTTTCAGGGTTAGTGTAACCATTCATGCGCCCCGCGTGGCTGCACAGGCGCAAATTCCGGCCGAATTCTATGGCAGGAAAATTGTCGCGGGGTGCTCGAGCAGTTCCTTGATGCGCTGAATCATGGCGGCTGCGTCGTAGCCATCAACAAAGCGGTGGTCGAAAGACGATGACAGATTCATCATCAGACGCACCTGCACCTGGCCATTAAGGACGACCGGGCGTTCGACGGCGCGATTAACCCCGATAATCGCCACTTCGGGGGCATTGATGACGGGCGTCGAGGCAATGCCGCCGAGTTTGCCCAGGCTCGTAATCGTGATTGTCGATCCCGAGAGTTCCTCGCGCTTCGCCTTGTTGGTCCTCGCGGCTTCCGACAGGCGCCGAATTTCAGCGGCAAGGCCATCGAGCGACATCATTTCAGCGTGCCGAATTACCGGCACCTTGAGACCGTCCGGCGTCTGTGTTGCGATGCCGACATGCACGGCGTCATGCTGCAGCAGCAGGTTGCGGTCCTTGTCGTGCGTAACGTTACACTGCGGGAACTCTCTGAGCGCCCGGATCAGTGCGAGTCCGAGGAACGGCAATACGGTCAGCCTATCAGATCCAACCTTTTTCGCATTGAGATGCGTGCGGAGCGACTCGAGTTCGGTGATGTCGATTTCCTCGACGTAGGCGAAGTGGGGGATCTCGAGTTTCGCGGACTGCATGCGCTCGGCGATAATGCGCCGCACACCGATAATCTTGATTTCCTTAATCCGGGTCGACGGCATTGTGGGTGCTGCGACAGTGGCGCCGGTGGCACGGGCTTTGAGGTAGCGATCAAAGTCCTTGCGAACGATGCGGCCGCCCGGTCCGGAACCGGGTACCAGCGCCAGGTCGACGTCGGCTTCTTTCGCGCGGCGGCGGATGGCAGGTGACGTGACGATTCTTGCGGAGGTAAGTTCGGTACCTGCTGGTGCTGCCGCAGCAACCTCAGGTTCGACTGGCGTTTCCACGGGCGTTACGGGTTGTTCTGCAGCCTCTTCAACGGGTGCAGCGGCACTCTCGCCTGCACCAGTGGTCCTGCCTTCATCCGCCGTACCGACAGTATCGATGACCACGAGCATCGCACCGACGGCGATAATGTCACCGGGCTCGCCAGCCAGTTTCACAACCTTGCCGGAGACGGGGCTCGACACTTCAACGGCTGCCTTGTCCGTCATAACCGTGCCGATAATGTCCTCTTCCCTGACCTCGTCTCCGACCTTGACAAACCATTCGCCGATTTCGGATTCGACGGTCCCTTCGCCGAGGTCGGGCAGCTTGAAAATATACTCGCTCATTCTGCCTCCATGACACGTCGGATGCCGGCCGACAGGCGTTTCAGGCCCGGAAAATATTGCCACTCGAATGCGTGCGGATAAGGCGTATCCCAACCGGCGACGCGGCCGATCGGTGCTTCGAGATGGTAGAAGCACTCTTTCTGTATCGTCGCAGCGAGTTCGGCACCATAGCCGCCGAAGCGTGTTGCTTCGTGCGCGACCAGGCAGCGGCCGGTTTTCTTGACGGAATCCGCCAATGTCTTGACGTCGAGTGGCGCCATGGTACGCACATCAATGACTTCTGCATCGACGCCGGTTGCCTCTGCCGCCGCGATCGCCACGTGCACGAGCGTGCCGTAGGTGATGATCGTCAACTCGTCGCCGGGCAACGCTATCTCGGCAGTACCAAGCGGGACCGGGTAATAGCCCTCTGGTACTTCGCCTTTCGGGGGTGAGGCCCAGGAGACACCCG
>JBFFOS010000123.1:0-8520 GCA_041574375.1 Woeseiaceae bacterium | reverse complement strand
TGTTCTCAAAAAGGGTGCAGTGGACAACATACCCGAATCTATAGCCGCAGGCGTGTGACGGTGTGTTGTCCGCTGCACCCTGTATGAGGAGTGTCAGTTGGTTTACACACGATCTGACTAAGCTGCGGAGAGATCACATCCAGCCGACTGAGCGGACGTGTTACTTTCGGGCGAAGTACCACTTTTCGACCAGGTACAGCACGATACCGATGAGCAGCAGGATCGATACCTTGATCCAGTCCTCCCCGTGCGACTGCGCGACAAGCCACACACAGATTGCCAGTGCGATGATTGGCACGGTGTAGCCACCGGGTAGCCGCCACGCCTTCTCACGTGCCGCATCGCTGGCGTTCTTGCGAATCACGGGTAATGAGGCAATGCAGATGATGTAGCCGAGCAGCCGGACAACGGAGCTGCCGATCGCGAGGTCGACGAAACTGCTGGAGAGGCCGAGCGTCAGGGCCATGGCGCCCATGACCAGGATCGACCGATCGGGTGTCGAGTACCGCGTGTTGATATGCGCAAACCATTCGGGCAGCAGGCGATTCTCGGCGAGCGAGAATATGAGGCGCGGAGCCGCAAGCATCGAACCCGCCAGGTTGCCGCCAATTGAGAATACGGCGGCGAGGGTGATAACCAGGGCGCCCGCCGGACCAGCAAGCGCGCGGCCAACATCGACGAGTGTGGCGTCCGAGTAATGCTCGGGAGAGATGACCGAAATGAATACAAGAACGATAAAGAAATACAGCATGCCGGCACCCACGACTGTGCCGACAAGCGCGCGCGGCAAGGTACGTCGAGGCTTATTCGTCTCACCGGCCGTCACACCGAGGGTTTCGAATCCGACATAGGCATAAATAAGCAGCAATGTCGTACCGCCCAGGTCCTCCACGTGAAAATTGCCCCCGGGAATCAGCGTCGCGCCGCTTACATGCTGGAGACCGAGCAGTACGAGCAGGACCAGCGGTACGACCTTGAGGATCGTGAACACGCCCATCGTGCGGACACCGTCTTTGACACCGAGCAGGTTGGCCCAGGTCAGCCCGACGGTAACCACGGTGATGATCGCGATGCGTGCGGGCTCCGTTGCGAACACATCGGCCAGGGAACCGAGATAGGCCGCCATGACGTTGGCATTGGCTGCAAAGGCCGTCATGCGCGCGAGGTAGATCAACCAGCCGGTGCTGAACCCGACCAACGGACCGAACGCATCCGTCGCGTATAGGACCGGGCCGCCCGTCCTGTCGTAGTAGCTCGCGAGTTCCGCGAAGGTCAGTACGACTGACAGGAACAGGACGCCAACGATGAGGAATAGCCACGGGCTGAACAGGCCTGCGTTGACCGCGATTTTCCCCGGCAGCGCAAATATGCCGGCGCCGATCACGGCGTTCAGGACGAGAAAGGAGGCGCCGAAAAAGCCGATGTCACGTTTCAGGTGTGCGGCCGAGTTGCCCGGGGTCGATGCTTGCATCGACCGATACTAGCAAATTGGCTTGTACCGCGAGTCTAGCCGAGCTTTTTCGCGAGAATATTGTCGAGACTGAGTTTGCCCGCGCCTGCAAACACGAGCGGCACCAGCATCGCGATAAACAGCAAGGGCACGCGGTAGTTGCCAAAGCCCTTGTCCGTGATTGCATAGCCCTTCCAGAGTTCCGCCAGACTGTCCCATTGATCCGGCCAGTGCACACCTGCAATAGCGACGATTGACAGGATGATCAGGCTGAACGCCCAGAATCGAGTGAACAGGCCGAGCACGAGGCCGGCAGCTCCCAGGATCTCCGTCCAGGTCGCGAGGAACCAGCTGATTTCGACAGGAACCACGTTGAACGGGAACGGAAAATTATCCTGCACATTGGCGAACCAGTTCGTACCGTTGAGCTTCATCATGCCCGCCTTGCCAAACTCCCACGCCATGAGCAGTCGAATGGGCAGCAATGCGAACCAGTCACCGGCCGGGTCCAACACGTCGACAATATAATTCCTGGTATTTCTCAGAGCGCTCATTGGGGTCTCCTTCAAGCGGGACTGCGCGTGCCGGACAATATCTCCAGCTGCCGCATCTGCCGCAGTGCATCCGCACCATGCGCAACGAGCGCGTCGGTGTCGGGGTAATTTATCTTCTCGGCCAGGGCGCGCAGGAGCTGCTCGCCAGACAGGTCGTGTTCGTTGTTCTCGATATCATCGAGTAGTGCCGCGGTGACGGCATTGAGTTCGAGGAAGCCTACCTTGCCGTCTGTGCCGCGATACAGCGCGAGGTAGACCACCCCTTGTTCATTTTGCTCGTCGGGAAGATAGTTCGGCGAAATCCTGTGGACGGGAAAATGATAGCCATAGGTCCGGGAGAGCGCCGACTTCACCGGTATGTTTGCCAGCAAATCACCGTCCGGGTCAACGCCGGCCAGGTTTTCTTCATCTTCCGACACGGCCAGTGCGAGTTCCGCGTATTCGTAGTGTGCCAGTTCGAGCAGGAACGGATAGTCCTCATCGAGTGGCTCGAATTCGTTTTGCAGGTACGACAGGAATTCCTCCGGCAATTGCAGGAAGTAGGGCGTCTGTGCCTGGTGGTGTTGCAGGAAGCCACGGATGAAACGGCGCCATTGGTCATCACTGTGAATCTTGCGCAGCACGGGGAAAAACGTTCCCAGCAGGTTGAAAAGGTTGTTGAAGAACAGCTTGCGGTAGATCGCCATGCGCCGCGCCTCGATGCCCTCAGGGGCGGCTACATTGTCCGGATCACGAATATGCGCGGCGAACGCGTATTGTTTGTCCTTGAAGGTCGTCGAGTCAGCCATGGGCCACCTTCCGGCCGCCGGTATCGTTTTGTAATTGTTTTATCCGACGAACCTCGTCGAGCAACTCTTCCATCGGCGGGAAATTGAAGTCTCTCTCCAGCAACGTCGGGACCGGACCGAACAGGCTGTAGGCTTCTTCCAGGAGTGCCCATGCCTGACTGTCTACAGGCGTGCCGTGAGTGTCGATCCTGAGGTCTTCGTCCTCAACAAAATGTCCGGCCAGGTGGAAATAGCGAATACGATCGGCAGGCATCGCGTGCAGGAATTCATGTGCGTCATAACGATGATTGATGCTGTTCACAACGATGTTGTTGATGTCGAGCATCAGATCGCAATCCGCTTCCTCCAGCACCGCAAGCAGAAACTCGCGTTCCGTCATTGACGAATCGAGAGGTGCGTAATAGCTGACGTTTTCGAGCGCCATGCGCTGCTCGAGAATGTCCTGCACGCGACGTACGCGCTCAGCAACGTACTTGACGGCCTCTTCGGTGAACGGGATGGGCATGAGGTCGTAGAGCTGGCCATCATCACCACAGTAGCTCAGGTGCTCCGAGTACATGCGAATCTGGTGCTCGGCCATGAAGTCCTTGATATCCCTCACGAGCTGTTCGTTCAGCGGGGAAGGCGCGCCGATCGACAGGGACAGGCCATGAATGACAAATGGATAGCGTTCCGTGAAGAAGCGCAGTTTCTTGCCGAGATTGCCGCCGACGTGAATCCAGTTTTCGGGCGCGACCTCCATGAAGTCGACATCGGTCGGCGGGTCGGCCATCAGTTTGTCGACCAACGGGCGACGCAGGCCGAGGCCGGCACCGTGCACAGGGTACTGTGAAGCATTGACGAATTGCTGGTCGTTCATGACGTCCTCACATTGAGTTACCTGACCAGACCTTGGCAGGCCCGTTTTTATTACACGCTGACGCATTTCATGACTGTTGACCTGCGAGGCGCCGCAGGCGTTCCAGGTATTTATGTTCGTCGGGAGGCCTGTTCTCGTTCTGTGCTTCCCAAAGCGTTTCCGCAAGACATTCGATCATTTCATGCTCGGCCGCGTGAATGTCCCCCGTCCTGGCCGCGGCCGCCTTATAGACTGCCGCGATACCGGCTGGCCGGTTAGTCGAAACCTGTTCGCGAATACCGAGATGCAAGCCCATATGCAGGAACGGATTCGTCTGTCCTCCAGCCGGCGCATAGTCTCGCTCCAGATTATCGCCGCTTACGTCAGCATGGTATTCAGGGTGCATTTCGATGACGTCGGTAATCTGCATCTCGAGCGGGGACAACGGCAGGTTCTGGCAGCGTTTCGCCCACGCATCGGCATACATTTTCCGTAGTTCGTTTCGGTCCTCGCCGAAGATCATGGCAATTCCTTGTTCTTAAACTCGCACCACTCGACTATCGGGCATTCGCCGCACAGGGGTTTGCGTGCCTTGCATACATACCTGCCGTGCAGAATCAGCCAGTGATGCGCGTCCTTCTTGAACTCATCGGGTGTCAGGCGAACCAGTCGCTTCTCGACCTCGAGCGGTGTTTTTCCTTTTGCGATACCGGTGCGATTGGCTACCCGGAAAATATGCGTGTCTACGGCGATTGTCGGTTCACCAAATGCCGTATTCAAAATCACGTTCGCTGTCTTTCTTCCGACGCCTGGGAGCGCTTCCAGTTCCTCTCGCGAGCGCGGAACTTCGCTGCCATGTTTCTCGATCAGGATTCGACAGGTCTTGATGATGTTCTCAGCCTTGCTGTTGAAAAGACCGATTGTGCGGATGTACCGTTTCAGCCCGGCGACACCGAGCTCCAGGATTGCTTCCGGAGTATTGGCGACCGGGTACAGTTTCGCCGTTGCCTTGTTTACGCTGACGTCGGTGGCCTGTGCAGAGAGTATGACGGCGATCAGCAGCTCGAACGGGTTAACGTATTCGAGCTCCGTTGTTGGCGCTGGCATACGCTCGCGAAGCGTCTCGAAGATGGCTGTTCGTTTGTCCTTGTTCATGGGGCTACCGTTGGTCTATCCAGTTCTTGGCCGCGATCGCCAGTGCGAGACTAAAGAAAGCGCCAGGGGGCAAGACTGCGAGAAGCCAACCCATGGCAAGGAGTTCGCGAAACGCGCCGATCGCCATCAACAGCAGCGCAAAGCCGCTGCCCATGACGAGTCCGTCGATCATACTCGGGCCTACCGGGTTACGAGACGCAAAGATCTCGGCCCGCGCCACGATGGCGCAATTGGTGACGATCAGCGGAATAAAAATGCCGAGTGAACGATCGAGGTCCGGGAACCAGGCTTTGAAAATCAGCTCGGTGCAGGTGACGAGGCTCGCAATGATGAGCACGTAGATAGGGATGCGAATCTCGCGGCGTATCCAGCGACGTGTCGAAGACACCAGGCCGTTCGATACGACCAGTACAGAAAGTGTCGCAATTCCGAGGCCAAGACCGTTCACGAACGTCGATGTAACGGCCAGCAGCGGGCACAGACCGAGCAATTGCACGAGCCCCGGGTTTTCATACCAAAGCCCTTTCCTGAAGCGGTCAAGCAGCGTCTGCGTCGTCATTTCGTTACCTTTTCCGGATCAATTGCCGTCGCGAATACGGTGCCGCGATTCGCAGCATAGTATTCGAGAGTTTCCCGGACTGCCTTGACGACGGCACGCGGCGTTACTGAGGCGCCGGTCAACTGATCGAACTCGCCGCCATCTCCCCTGATCTTCCATCCGCTGCTTACCGGGTTGGCGAGAGAGCGGCCAACGAACTGCTGCTTCCAGTCGGGCAACTCGATCCCGTCGCCCAGCCCGGGTGTTTCTCGATGTTCCAGCACACTCAGGCCCGTCACGGCGCCGCCGGCGTCGATACCAACGAGCAGGCGAATCGCACCGGAATAGCCGTCCCTTGCGGTGATCACAAACAGCGCCGCGGCGGGTGCCTCACCGGAATAGACACGATAAATTACGGCATCGTCGTTGCCGGGGAGCTCGTGGGGCGCCGGGATGACCAGACGGTCTTGGCCGACGCCATTGTCAAACGAAATGCCGGCGAGAACAGGGAGCAGGCTCTGTTCCAGCCAGGCCTGTGCGTTTGCCTCGATGCGGTCGTCGGTCAGCTCGAAGGTGATTGCAACCAGCGCTGTGCAAACCGCTGCAATAGCCGCCAGCGTTACACCTCCTCTGATAACAGGCGCATCAGCCACTGGCTTTGTCTCCCTTCCGATGCCCGACAACAGGCGGGCGCGTCAGGTAGTCAATTGCCGGCACAGCCATATTCATGATGAGCACGGCGAATGCGACGCCGTCGGCATAGCTGCCCCACCGGCGTATGCACCAGGTCAGGAAACCAATGCCGAGCCCGTAGATAAAACGGCCCCGTGTGCTGGTGGCGGCCGATACGGGATCCGTGGCGATGAAAAATGCGCACAGGATCGTTGCTCCTGCAAACAGGTGAAAGCCGGGGCTCGGGTTCGTACCAGGGCCGATGAGGTACATCAGCGTTGCGGGCACGAGAAGTCCCAGGACGACACCGAGTGGAATCTGCCAGCGAATGATTTTCCTGATCATCAGCCAGAGCCCGCCGATTGCCAGGAAATTTCCGATCCACTCCCAGCCACGACCTCCGAAATCACCCATGACCGGGTTGACGCGAATCTCCGGCACGGTGGCCAGATTGTTCAGGCCGGTCTTCATGACATCAAGTGGCGTCGCCCGGCTTAGCGCGTCGAAACTTACCCCTTCGGGCAGGTTGCCGGTCAGTGTGAAAGCAAGAGTCTGTATGAGCGTTAACTGCTGGTAGTCGATGTCGCCCATGCGTGGCGCAACCCAGAGGTTCAGGTCCGCAGGAAAAGTAACGAGAATGACGACATAGCCCGCCATGGCTGGATTGAAGATATTGAAGCCGAGGCCACCATAGAGGTGTTTTGCGACGACGACGGCGAACAGGGCGCCGGTTGCAGTGACCCACCACGGAGTCAGCGAAGGAATTGCAAAGGCGAGCAGGGCGGCTGTGACCAAAGCGCTGTAATCGGACAGAGCTGCCTCAGCGGGGCGGCCGCGCAGCCGCATGACCAGCGCCTCGCCGGCAACGGCAAAAATGGCCGCCACGAACAGATTGAAAATGAAGCCCGGACCGAAAAACCAGACATGCGCGACTGCCGCCGGAACCAGCGCTGCCAGTACCTGAAGCATCAGGGAAGCGACACCGGTCTGCGGTGACCAGTAGGGTAGCTCGCGGCGCTCGAATCTCATTCGGACTCACCCTTTCTCTGCTTGCGCTTCAGGATTTCCGCAATTGCAGCGGGGCCCGCGGTCTTCGCCGATGACTTCTGCCTGGCCAGTTCTGCGGCGCGCTCCTGGTGTTCCTGCTGCAGGCGCCTGGTTCGCGCTTCAAATCGTTGCCTGGCGCGATCGGCGCGCGCCTTTTCGTCGGCCAATTCCCGGATACGTCCCTTGGCCCTGCGAAAATCGGCGGTCAGCGGGATATGGCTCGGGCATACGAGGTCACAGCAACCACATTCGATGCAATCGGTCAGGCCGTAGTCACGCAGTTTTTTCTCGTCGCCCGCGCGGGCATACCAGAGCAGTTGTTGTGGTAGCAGCCGTACCGGGCAAACCGAAGCACAATCGCCACAACGTATGCACGGCAGCGGATCGCCCACGGTGGGCGCTGCGGAAACGGCGAGAATACAGTTGCTCGCTTTGACCAGCGGAACTTCATCCGTACTGACGGACTTGCCGGTCATCGGTCCACCTATGATCAAGTGCGTGGCTCGATCGGTATAGCCGCCAGCGAGGGCAATGAGATCCTGTACCGGTGTGCCGATTCGTGCGCGAATATTGCCGGGTGTAGTGACACCGTCGCCGGTAACGGTCGTCACGCGGGAAATCAGAGGTTCATTATTTACGATCCAGTCGTGAACTGCGGCCGCCGTCCCTACGTTCTGGACGACGCAGCCCACATCCGTGGGCAAGCCGCCGCTCGGAACTTCCCGGCCCGTGACCAGCTGAATGAGCTGGTCTTCACCGCCCGATGGGTAAACGCTCGGTACCTGTTTGAGGACGATACGCTCATCACCGAGTTCGGTCAGAACCCGGCCGAGGCGCAGAAGCGCCTCTGGCTTGTCGCTTTCGACGGCGAGCAGGCAAGCATTGACCTGCAGGGCATGCATGAGAATTTGTGCGCCGCTCAGAATCTCCGCCGCGCATTCGCGCATCAGGACATCGTCACAACTGATATAGGGCTCGCACTCGACGCCATTCAGAACCAGGTATTGAATTTCACAGGTGCGCGCCTGCATGAGTTTCTGTGCGGTTGGAAAAACCGCACCTCCAAGGCCCACAATGCCACCGTCCAGGATTCGTAGCAGCAATTCAGCCGGATCGAGCTTGCGGTAATCGGCAGCCGCGGCTGCAGGACCGGCCGTATCCTTGCCATCGCATTCGATCACGATGCACGGCGCCGTCTTGCCGAATCGACGCGATACAGGCCATTGCTCAATAGCTGTGACGGTGCCTGATGACGATGCATGCACCGGGGCGCCGAGCTGGCCGTCCGGCTTCGCCACGAGTTGTCCTTTCAGCACGCGGTCTCCGACGCCGACAACTGGCTGCGCGGGCGAGCCCACGTGCTGCTCGATCGGCAAGGCGAGTCGCGATGGGATTGGAGCGTCCTTGATCCGTTCTGCGGTTGACTCGCGCTTGTGCGCGGGAAGGCGCAGGCCTCCGTGCAGCTTGCCAAGGTCGTA
>JBFFOS010000122.1:0-8601 GCA_041574375.1 Woeseiaceae bacterium | reverse complement strand
GCCCGATAAGGATCGACGAGCGCAATGTTGTTCGCAGTAACGATCGCGTCACGAACATTGTCGGGTAACTCGTAGCGAACACGCGCCGTGTATAACGAGCGATCTGCCAGGTTCGACACTATGCGAAGCGCGACATGCCCTTCACAGGCGATGGCGATATCGGGCCCGATCGCTTCGCAGATCGAATTGACGAGGTTCGCACCCATTGCATCGCAGGTATCGACGAGCACATGCACAGCAATCAATGGCCTGCCATCAGGTAGCTCAAACAGGCGCAACTCAAGATCACGCACCCCACCTCCCCGATTGCTCAATCGAGGATGCACCGCATTGGCGGCATCCAGCAGTACTGGCTTTGCCTCTTCAAGCGCGGCAATCGCATGATCGGCGTCACCAACGTCGGTGATGTGAACCTGGCCGATCAGCAACGAACCGTCATTTTCGACCTCGAAGCCGCCTCGCGATCGGGCCATGGCGGCCGCACCGCTCAAGCCAGCAACGATCGATGGCTCCTCGACGACAAGCGGCACAAGGCATTCCCGCCCGTTGACCACGAAATTCGGTGCGACCCCAAACGGCATGCCGAATACGCCCACGGCATTCTCGATCATGTGGTCGGCCGCCTGCGCCGAAAGCACATGGTAGCCACCCCGAAGACAGGCCGCGTCCTCCGTAGACAGCCATCCGAGCTCATGGAGCCTGGCAATTCGCTCGGTGACACTGAGTTTGTACAGCCCTGAAATGCGCGAATCACTCATTGCTGCTCCAGGCGCACCCCGTCCGAATCCAGATCACACGGCAGCACCGCGTGAAAAAGATCGCTGTTCTTTGCGACGAAACGCTCGAGCTCCGATTCGTTACGCCCGAACAACACTCCGATATCGCCGCCGCCGGCGCCAGCAGGTTTGTAAACGAGTCCATTTAGGGTTGCTGCATCCGTCAGTTGCTCATGACCAGCATCGAATATGCCGAGATCATGGTCAACACTGAATTGCCGCAGCACACCGATGTAGGCGACATATTCGATTAGTATTCTGTCCGTATTGCCTGAACGCCAGGCCTCGGCCATTCCGTAAGATGCGAGGCCGAGCGCGGATCGCGATGGACCACCTGCATATTTCGCCAGTTTCGCGAGCTTCGCTTTCGTGCTCGCCGCCACACCAGTCCAGATCAGACGCCAGGAAAGACCTTCCGGCCAGTCGATATGGGAGACAGATCGGGTTTTCATCTCATACTCGAAAAGACCGCCGTGCACCGCAGCAGCAACATCGACGCCGCTGCCTGCCCCGCCCTGCAGTTCGCTGTGAGCAAGCAACGCCTTTACAAAAACGTTTTCTGACTTTCCTAGGGCGGCCACGAGCGCAACGGTTAGCGCGGCGCTCGACCCTATACCGGTCTTGCTGCCTTTCTCCGAAAATTCACGCGTGTCGAGCTCAATGCTGCGAGCGGGGCGGGCGCCACCACAAACAGCTTCGACAATGCGGAAGCGATCGTCGCCTGCAAACCCCGGCGTTGCGACGTGGCACTGGCCATCAGGGCTTTCATCGACTTTTGCAATCGCGCGTCGATTCAAGGCCATGCAAATGGCTGGCGCACCGTCGAGCACGGCGTACTCGCCGGAAAGCACGACCTTTCCTGGCGCACTTGCGACGACCTTCATCCGACACGCTCCACACGCGCACCCTGACCAAGCCCGGTCGTCATGATGTCGATCACGCCGGGCGTTGCTCGCAATTCGGCCTCGACCTCGGCAGCAAATTCCGGCAGGCAGACGGCTTTGACCTGCGGTCCCGCGTCAATCGTGAAGAACACGCCAACTCCCCGCCCCTGAAGTTTTCGAACGGCCTGCAGGCACCGCATTGTCGCCGCATTCCAATAGACCACCGGGGGGCGTGATGCCCACATGATCGAGTGCATCTTGAGGCAGTTATGTTCGGCGATTTCCGCGAGTGCCTGGAAATTCCGGCCTGCAATGGCTGAGCGTGCGGTATCGAGATCATGCTCCTGTTGCTCGACCCAGTTGGAGTAAAACGGCGAAGTCTTGCGGCTGATCTCCATTGCCTCGGTTGATCCGACAGGCTTGGGGCCGGTTTCCGTGATGGCAACGACGACCGTGACTGGCCATTCCTCGGCCGCGCAAAGCTCGCTCACGTTGATATCGTCATCCGTGTTCCTGAGTTCGACGAAGCCACCCAGCAAGGATCGCGCCGCCGAACCCGAGGCCTGGCCCGCGAGGCTCGTGAGCTCCGGGGTCGACATCGATCGTCCGGTCGCCGCGGCAGCGGCTACGGTCAGCGCTGCGAACGACGATGCGGAGGAGGCGAGACCGGCTGCGATCGGAAAGTTACAGGTACTCAGTATGTGTGCCCGGGGACGATTTTTTCCGGCTACCCGGTCGAGACATGCAGACAGGCGCGGCAGCATCCTGACGTCGGGCACATCGTTTACGGTCAGCGTATCCGCAGCCAACGTATCGTCAAATTCGACACGCATGCGCGTGTGGAGATCGCGCAGGGTAGTCGAAATCGAACCGACGGCGGGGAGATTCCGCTCGATGTCCCGCTTGCCCCAGTACTTGATGAGCGCAATATTTGGTTGTGCAATTGCCGTTCCCTGCATGCGGTGCTAATCCGTGAATCTCTGTGTGAAGGACGCGAATTATAGCCCAGCCGAGCACGCGCACCGTGGCTCGTTTCGGTGTAGGCTACATTGCCCGAATACGCAGGAATCAGTACGTTGCGCGATAATTTCAAGGACCGCGTTGCAGCCTATCAGGAGCGCGTGAACAGGCGACTGGAATCAGCCTTGCCCTCGGCTTCGTTGCCACCCGAGCGACTTCATGAGGCCATGCGCTACGCGGTTTTAAATGGCGGCAAGCGAGTCCGCCCTCTGCTGGCCTACGCAGCCGGCGAATGCCTCTCTGTCGAGCCGGACCTGCTTGACGGGCCCGCTGTCGCGATCGAACTAATACATGCTTTCTCTCTCGTCCACGACGACCTGCCTGCAATGGATGACGATAATCTTCGCCGCGGCAAACCGACTGTCCATATCCAGTATGACGAAGCAACCGCAATCCTCGCGGCGGATGCACTGCAGCCGCTCGCGTTCTCGGTCCTCGCCCGACCCGGGAACGCGTCGGTCAGTGCCCGGAACAAACTGGTTAGACTCGTCGCCGACGCCTGTGGCTCTGTCGGCATGACGGGCGGCCAGTCAGCTGACCTGGCCGCAGAGGGCAAAACTCTGAGTGTCGATGAGCTGGAGCACATGTACGCGCTCAAGACCGGCGCCTTGATTCATGCGGCAGTGTTCTCGGCCTGCATATTGCGTGAAGACCTCGACGACAGCAGCGCTGCCGCGCTCGATACCTTTGGACGCAAGATCGGCATCGCTTTCCAGATCCAGGACGACATCCTCGACGTCGAAGGCGAGACCGACGTCATCGGCAAACCGTCCGGCTCAGACGAAAAACGCGGTAAGGCAACCTACCCGGCGCTGTTTGGCATTGACGCTTCACGACATCGCTGCGACGAGCTTCTGAGCGCCGCCCTTGCCGATCTGAAACCATTTGGCGCCGCCGCGGAACCGCTCGAGTGGCTTGCACGGTATATTGTCGAGCGCGGCCAATAAACCGATGAATCCGTCAGCACGCAGTATTCTGCATGTTGATATGGACGCCTTTTACGCGTCGGTTGAACAGCGCGACAACCCGGAGCTGCGCGGCAAGCCACTGGTGGTTGGCGGCACAGCCAACCGCGGCGTAGTCGCTGCGGCCAGTTACGAAGCACGCAAGTTCGGCATTCGCTCTGCGATGCCCATGCGAGACGCGTATCGGCGCTGCCCCTCACTCCTGCGCGTCCGGCCGCGCATGTCTCATTACCAGAAAGTGTCGAAGCAGCTATTTGAAGTATTCGGCCACTTCACGCCGCTCGTCGAAGGCCTGTCGCTCGACGAAGCATTTCTCGATGTCACGGCAAGCGTGACGTTGTTCGGTACTCCGATCGACATTGCGGCCGCCATCAAGAAGAAAATCCGGGACGAAACATCGCTAACAGCATCGGTCGGGGTCGCGGTCAACAAGCTTGTCGCCAAGATCGCATCTGATCTCGAGAAACCGGATGGGCTGACTGTCATATATCCGGCAGACTATGAGGCCCGACTCGACCCGCTCCCGGTTTCGGTGCTGCCGGGAATCGGCCGTCAGACCATGAAGCGCCTCTCCGGAACCGGTATCAGAACCTTTCGCGATCTACGCATGGCCGAGACGCGAATCCTGGAACCTGTCTTTGGTCGATTCACGCAAAAAACGCGGGATCGGGCCGCCGGTATCGATGACCGCCCCGTCGTTCCGGCACGTGAAGAAAAGTCGATCAGTGCCGAGGAAACCTATGACAAGGACCTTGCCACGCGGGAAAGCATGGATCGAGAATTGCTGCGTCTGACCGAAAGAACCGCGACACGGTTGCGCAAGGCAGGCCTCGTGGCGGGCACCATACAGATCAAGATCCGTCAGTCCGACTTCAAGACACACACGCGGCAGCGCAGCGTGCGACCCGCTGCCAATGGTACAGATCAGATTTACGCGGTCGCCCGAGACTTGCTCGGCACCTGGCTCGGCAAGAATCCGGGCGCGAAAATCCGCCTGCTCGGCGTGGGTGGCGCCAGTCTCGCGGCTGTCGAACAACCGGACCTGTTTGCCGGGACGCGAACCGAAAAAACCATTGACAAGACCGTCGACGAGATCCGCGACCGCTTCGGCAAAGATGTGTTGGGGCGCGCCAGGACGCTGGATCCCGACTAATTTGGGGTAGAATCGACAGTCTGCGCGATCTCCGGCAAGGAACCATGTACACCAGCTTCTTCGGACTTAACGAAAAACCATTTTCGATCACGCCTGACCCGCGCTACCTGTTCCTGAGCGAACGCCACGGCGAAGCGCTTGCGCACCTTGTCTACGGTGTCACCGAAAGTGGCGGCTTTATCCAGCTTACTGGCGAAGTCGGTACCGGCAAGACGACACTGGTGCGATCCTTACTGTTAAACCGGATGCCGGAGAACGCTAACGTCGCCGTCGTTCTGAATCCCCAGTTATCAGTCGTCGAATTCCTGGCGACGATCTGCGAAGAGCTGCACATCGAGGTGTCGCATAACAAAGGCAGCGTCAAGGCGCTGACCGATGCATTGAACGAGCACTTGCTAAGCGCCCATTCGCAGGGGCGGCGCACGATTCTCGTGGTCGACGAAGCACAGAATCTCTCGCCGGCGGTTCTCGAGCAGGTACGGTTGCTTACCAATCTCGAGACCTCCAAACAGAAGCTGCTGCAAATAATTCTTATTGGCCAGCCGGAGTTGCGTGATTTGCTCGCACGCAATGATCTGCGGCAACTCGCACAACGAATCACAGCGCGTTATCACCTCGAACCGCTGTCTAAAGAGGAAACCGCGAGCTATATCGAGCACCGTCTCAAGGTCGCCGGGGCATTGGGAGAGGTATTCGGCGGTGGCGCGAAAAAAGAAGTGTTCAGACTGTCTCAAGGCGTGCCTCGCCTGATAAATGTCATTTGCGATCGCGCACTGCTCGGTGCGTACGCACAGGAGTCGCGACGCGTTACCGCACGTCTGATTCGCCAGGCCGCGGCGGAGGTCAAAGGACAGCTTGAAAGACCTCCCTGGGTACGGCGTACCGGTTTTGCAGCGGGTCTGGTCGGCGTCGCTATCATTGCCTCCAGCATATGGTCTGTCACACAGCGAGAGGTGCAGACACAGCCAGTGGCTGTAGCCGAAGAGCCTGTCGCCATTGCGCAGCCGGAACCGCAACCAGTCGTTGTCGAACAGGCAGCGCCGCCGGACGAAGCTGAACCCGAGCGCGAACCAACTTTGCACGAGCAATTACAGCTTGCCGAGGAACTAACCCAAACCGACTATGCCCTGGCCGCTTTATTTGAGACCTGGGGAATCGAGTATCGGACAGGTGGGCGCAATGCCTGTGCGCAGGCAGGCGATGCGGGCCTGAACTGTCTCTACCAGCGAGCTTCGTGGACCGGGCTGCAACAAATGGATCGACCTGCCATCCTCACGCTGGTCGATGATGCCGGGAGCAGCCACAGCGTCGTGCTGACCGCAATAAGGGGAGACGTAGCAGAGCTCTCATTAGGCGGCGTACGAGTCACGCACCCGGTAACCGAGATCATCGGTTACTGGTTCGGCGAGTTCATGCTCTTGTGGCGCCCACCGACCGGGGCTGCAGTGTCCCTCGGCCCGGGCTCACAAGGTCCCGGTGTTTCCTGGTTACGTAACAGCCTTGCCGCGATTGATGGGCGCTACGCAAGTAGCAACCTGCAGTCCGAGACCTTCGATACGGAACTCGAGCAGATTGTTCGCAGGTTTCAGCAGGAACACCGGCTCGATGTCGATGGACTCGCGGGCCAACAGACCCAGATAATCATCAATTCCCTGCTCGCAGTCGAAGGTACACCTCGACTGTCAACTCCTCGCCTGGCACAGGACTAAGGAATGTCTTTCATACTCGATGCCCTGAAGAAATCGGAAACGGATCGCCAGCAGGCCGGCTCGGCCGAGTTTGCCGGAGTGCCAACCAGCAGCGCCAATCAGCGGGTACCCCGCTGGATGTGGATACTGGGAGCCTTGCTGGTCATCAATCTTGTTGTATTGCTCGGACTGTTATTGCGGCCCGGGGTCAATCCGCTGCCAGCTGCGGCCGTCAAGGCCGAGGAATCTGTGCCGACCGAGGTAGCCGCCTTCGCCGAGCAGGTGGCTGAAGCGAAACAGAACATACCCGCAAGCGAGGAACCACGCTATCAGGCTCCGGATCCCGTGCCCGCATCTCCGACAAGTCGTGCGCCTTCCGTGGTCGTTGCGAGCGAACCGATGCAGACAGTGTTGCTACCGACGATTCACGAACTGCGCGCCGACGGGAGCCTCACACTGCCAGACCTGCATGTTGATATTCATGTATACAGCGAAGTACCCGAAGACCGCTTCGTCTTCATTAACATGACCAAACACAACGAAGGCTCGCAACTCGCCGAGGGCCCACTCGTGCAGGAAATCACGACGGATGGTGTCGTATTGAACCAGAACGGAACATTGTTTCTGGTGCCGCGAGACTAAGGCTAACAGGTCTTGTCAGGAGCGATTTCCAAGCATCTCGACGGCGACGCGTTTTCAGCGGCGCTGACGTCAGGCATTCATCGCGTCCTCGCTGAACAGGAATACCTGAATCGCATCAACGTTTTTCCTGTTGCTGATAGTGATACGGGCACAAACCTGTGCCTTTCACTTACCCCGGCCCTCGGTGTACTGAACGCGCCCGGCGAAAAACATATGGGAACGTTACTGGCGGCGCTGGCGGATGTCCTGCTGGATAGCGCCCGCGGTAATTCCGGGGCAATCGTTGCCCAGTTTTTTCAGGGTATGAGCGACTCGGCAGGCGATATCACACGCTTCACGACGTATACCTTCGGCAAGGCAGTGAGCTTGGGAAGTGACTACGCTCACGATGCGCTATCACAACCGCGCGAGGGAACAATACTCTCGGTGATCGCGGCTTTTGCCGAGAGCATTGCTCACGAAGTGGGCACAAAAAGTGAGACGGAATTTCCGCATGTTATGGAGACTTCGCTGCAACGAGTGGACGAAGCACTCGCCAACACACCGAATCAACTCGACGTATTGCGCAAAGCCGGCGTCGTCGACTCAGGCGCCAAGGGATTTGCCGAAATCGTCGCTGGCATGGCCGAGTACGTGCAAGACGGGACAATGGTGCCAATGCCTGCAATTTCGATCGCGCATGAAATAGAGCCTGCTGTCGAGTTCTCCGAGGCTGACAACGAGTCCCAGTACCGCTTTTGCACCGAATGCATCGTAACGGCCCCGGATATCAATCGCCGCAAGTTGCGCGAAGCGCTGAGCGAGCTCGGCGACTCCCTGGTTCTGGCCGGTACCAAGCGTAAGGCGAAAATTCATATTCATGTTGACGAACCCGAGCAGGTATTCGATGCGGCACGGCAATATGGCGATCTCAGCGCTGAAAAAGCGGATGACATGCATCGCCAACAACACGCCACTCACAACCAGAAGCGTCGATTCGCCGTCATCACGGATTCGGGTGCAGACATAAGCGATGCCGACATGGAGCGCCTCGACATTCACATGGTGCCGTGCCGGATCCAGTTCGGAGAGCATGGCTACCTGGACAAGGTCAGTATTACCATCGACGAGTTTTATGAAGAACTCGAGACGAATCCGCATCATCCAACGACGTCACAACCAGCGCCGGGCGATTTCCGCCGCCAGTTCCAGTTTCTCGCAAGTCACTTTGATGATGTAATCTCGATCAATCTGACAAGCGCCGCAAGCGGCACCTACCAGGCGGCCGAACTGGCCGCGGCGCGCACCGACGCGCCAGGCAAGATTCATGTCGTCGACTCTCTTAACGCATCACACGGACAGGGACAACTGGCCGTACTTGCAGCGGAGTGCGCCGAGGCGGGCATCGATGTCAAGACAACGCTCGAGGTTTTGCGCACGCAGGTTCCAAAGACGCGGACCTTTGCGATCCTCAGCGACTTACGCTATGCCGTG
>JBFFOS010000121.1:0-8619 GCA_041574375.1 Woeseiaceae bacterium | reverse complement strand
GGCAAACAACCCCGCCGCACCGCCCGTGTGAAGAAAGACGATGTCGCTATCTTTTGCAAATCGTCCCTTGCGGACGTAGTCAATCATGCCCGCAAGCGCTTTGCCGCTGTAGACCGGGTCGAACAACAGGCCCTCGAGACGAGCAAGCATCAGTACGGCTTCGTTCATGGCATCAGTTGGCTCACCATAGCCGGGACCGATGTAGTTGCAGTCGGCAACAATATCCTCGCGGCTGACGCAGCCCGGCTTGCCGACGAGCTCGGCGGTTTCACAGGCAAGCTTGAAAACACGCTCCTCCTGCACATCCTGTGGGGCATTGACGCCGATGCCGAGCATGGGCAGGTCACTGCCGCTTGCTCTCAGGCCCACTGCCAGGCCGGCATGGGTGCCGGCGCTGCCGGTTGCGGTAACGAGGTGATCGAACTCGATTTCATGCTCACGGCATTGTTGCAGCAGCTCTTCGCCGCAGCCAACGTAGCCCAGTGCGCCAACAGAATTCGAGGCCCCGCCCGGTACGATGTACGGCGTACCGCCTTCGGCCCTGACCTGATCGGCAATTTCGTCCATTGCTGCGTCGAAGTCGGTGCCCTTGGCATACTCGCGAAGATTCGCGCCGAAGATCCGGTCGAGGAGCACGTTACCTGAGTTCCTGTAGAGTTCCGTCGGGTCGGCCACCCGGTGCTCGAGCAGCACTTCGCACTTCATGCCGAGTTTGCACGCCGCCGCCGCTGTCTGGCGAACATGGTTGGACTGCACGGCACCAACCGTGATGATCGTATCGGCACCTTTTTTCAGTGCCTCACCCATTGAGAACTCGAGCTTGCGCGTCTTGTTGCCGCCTGTCGCCAGACCGGTGCAGTCGTCGCGCTTCACCCAGATCCGCGGCCCTTCCAGGTGCTCGCTAAGCCGCGGCAGAAACTCGAGTCGCGTTGGCAAGTGCGCCAACGGGACACGAGGGAAATTGGTCAACAACATGTGCTCGTCCTTCCTCGGTAACGGCAGGCCTGTTGACCATTCTACCGCAACGCGAGTCCGGCTATGCCAAAGAAACGGGTTTCAGCGTGCCATCCGCAGTGAGCATCAATTGTGACGATTCGAGGTCCACCTGGTTGCGCCCGGCCCTCTTGGACCGGTACAGAGCCCGGTCGGCACGCAGCACCATGTCGTCAAGCGATTTGTCTTTTTTCGAGATCGACGACACGCCAAAGCTCGATGTCATAGGCATGCCGACGCCCGTAACATCCATCGGCGTCGATCCCACTTTCGAGCACAGCTGGTCGGCCAGTGCCATTGCATCCCTTAGCTCGGTCCCGGGCAAGAGCAACGCAAATTCTTCACCGCCAACTCGCGCAATGACGTCTTCGCTGCGCCTCGACTCGGAAACCATTTTCGCGAAATGAACCAGCGCCGTATCGCCTGCAGCGTGACCGAATTTGTCGTTAATGTTCTTAAAGCGATCGATGTCAGTCATGATCACGGACAATGGCGAACCAGCACGTTTTGCCGCTGCGAATGCGCGCTCACCGTACTCATGAAAGCCACGACGATTCAGGACGCCGGTGAGCTGATCACGCGTTGCAAGCTTCTTCATCTTCGCCGAGATGTCCGACGCCATCATAAGAATGATGAACATCGACATTGTCATATAGCCTGCCGGCAAGGTCAGGAATTCGAAATGAAGGTACAGGTCAGTGAGCGCTGATTCGCCCAAGGGCCCCTGCTGGTAGGCAAGGCCGGCAGACACGATTTGTGTCAACCCAAAAACAGTGATGAAAATAGCTGTGGCCCACTCCGGCGGACGCGTTCTCTCCCGATATCTCACGATCATCCAGGCAGACAGGAACAGGGTGACTGCCGCATACATCGGGACAATCGCCACCTTGATACCGACATGGGGGTTCACAACTATGTGCCACGCTATCATCGCGTAGACAACCATCGCCACTGGCAAGAGGTTCCTCGGCAAGCGCTTGCAGCGAGTTCGCTGACAGTGGCCGCGCACGCAGAGCGTAACCAGCGTCATCGACAACGCGCTCTCCACCAGCAAGTAGGTTTCCCTTGTCGGAAACAGGTTCTCATTGAGGGCGCAGAGCCACTGCAGCGATCCTGCAAGGAATGCAAGCGACCAGGTCAGGGCGTGCTGTTTTCGGCCGAAGTTGAGCCAGGCCATGTAGAACACGACGGACAGAGCGGCGCTACTGATCATCAGCGAGAAGATAATGTAGAAATACGGTGATCCCATACCGAGATGACGCTGTGCTTGCTAGTCCTGCCTTACTATTGCACGGAAGTCACAGATTTCGACTTGACGTGGCGCACAGATCAAAGATGATGTGCCTGAATTAGTTCACATTTTTGCTGGTCAGACCAGTGACTGCGACTGGAGTCGTCTATGAAGCCCCTGCCAATTTCCGCCTGGGATCCCTCGCTGCAGCACGTCGTGGACGACATGCACGGACGCCCGCTCAATATTCACGCATTGATGGCCAATCATCCCCGATTACTAAACGCATGGTGGGACCTGCGCATGTATCTCGTTAATGGAGGTGACCTGACGCAGCGCCATTGTGAACTGGTGATCCTGCGCATCGCCGTACACATGAAGAGTTGGTACGAATGGGCCTCGCACGTCGTCCGGGGAATTGACAATGGATTGACGTTCGACGAAATCCAGAACGTTCGCTCGGGCGACGGTGAATGGGGCGATGCGGATGCTGCCCTGCTGCGGGCGATCGACGAGATCACCGCCAACAACTGCATCAGCGAGGTGACTCGCACTCGCCTCCAGGAGCATTTCACCAATCAACAAATACTGGACATTATCCTGCTGCACGGCATGTACCAGACGCTTGGTTGCCTGATAAACACCTGGGGACTGGAACTCGACGAACATGTCAGGGAGCAGCTTCCGCAGGCCGTGACGGAAACCGCGTTCCGCTCATAGAAAAAGGGCGCAACATTCGTTGCGCCCTTTACTCAACTCCAATCGTTTTCGCTCAGGAAAACTGGTTCATCGTATTGTGCTCACCGCCTGCCTTGAGAGCAGCATCGCCGGCGAAGTATTCCTTGTGGTCATCGCCAATATCCGACCCCGACATGTTCTGGTGCTTGACACAGGCGATACCGTTGCGGATCTCCTCGCGCTGGACATGAAGAACGTAGCCCAGCATGCCCAGATCACCGAAGTACTCTTTCGACAGCGTATCGGTCGACAGAGCCGCAGTATGATAAGTCGGCAGCGTGATCAGGTGATGGAAAATACCCGCCTCGCGGGCCGCATCAGCCTGGAAGGTCCGGATCTTTTCGTCCGCTACGTCGGAAAGCTCTGTGCCGTCATAATCGACGCTCATAAGGTGATCGCGATCGTACGCCGAAACGTCCTTACCTTCTTCCATCCACGCATCGTAAACCTGTTGACGGAAGTTCAGTGTCCAGTTGAATGACGGGCTGTTGTTGTAGACCAGCTTCGCGTTCGGGATGACTTCGCGAATACGATTGACCATACCGCCAATCTGCCCGATGTGCGGCTTCTCGGTCTCGATCCAGAGAAGGTCTGCGCCATTCTGCAGTGAAGTGATGCAGTCCAGCACGCAGCGGTCTTCACCGGTGCCGGGCCGGAACTGGAACAGGTTGCTCGGCAGGCGCTTCGGATGAACGAAGCGGCCGTCGCGCTTCATCAGGACGTCGCCATTTTTCAGATCGTCTGGCGTAACCTCGTCGCAATCGAGGAACGAGTTGTAGAGATCACCAAGATCACCTTCCTCATGCGTCACGGCGATCTGCTTGGTCAGTCCGGCGCCCAGCGAATCGGTACGAGCCACAATGATGCCATCATCGACACCGAGCTCCAGGAAGGCGTAGCGAAGCGCACGGATCTTCGCCAGGAAGTCCTCATGCGGAACCGTGACTTTGCCATCCTGGTGACCGCATTGTTTCTCATCGGATACCTGGTTCTCGATCTGCAGGGCACAGGCACCCGCTTCAATCATCTTCTTGGCGAGCAGATAGGTCGCCTCAGCGTTGCCAAACCCGGCGTCAATGTCGGCGATTATCGGCACGACATGCGTCTGGAAATTCTCGATCTGGTTCTTGATGTCCTGCTCTTTAATGGAATTACCCTCGTCACGCGCCTTGTCCAGGTCACGGAACAGGCCACCCAGCTCGCGGGCATCAGCCTGGCGCAGGAAGGTATAAAGCTCCTCGATCAACTCAGCCACCGTCGTTTTTTCGTGCATCGACTGGTCGGGTAGCGGACCGAATTTCGACCGCAGGGCGGCGACCATCCAGCCGGAAAGATACAGGTAGCGCCGGTCGGTAGTCCCGAAGTGCTTCTTGATCGAAATCATCTTCTGCTGGCCGATGAAGCCGTGCCAGCAACCCAGTGACTGCGTGTACTGCGACGGATCGGCGTCGTAGCGGGCCATATCCTCACGCATGATCTTCGCCGTGTACCTGGCGATGTCCAGGCCTGTCTGGAAACGATTCTGCGCCTTCATGCGCGCAACGGATTCGGGCTCAATAGCATCCCAGGCACTGCCATGGCTGGCAATCAGCCCTGCAGCGGCCTGGATATCGTCGGAGTACTGGGACATGACAGATCCTCGTGTCGAAAAGCAGTTTTGCGGGCCAATGTCGTGCCCGCTCCGCGAAGTTTACGCCTGCCAGGTGAAGAATTTCACAGAAAAAATTTGACAGTGTGAACTTCACACCGTGAAAACGCGGAACTGGACATATTCCGGCCCTTGTCGCCGCCTGGCCCCGTACTAGTGCCGAACCGTCACCGACTTGACCTGTGCAAACACACGGTCACCCGGTTTCAGGCCGAGGCGCCGCACGGACCGGTTCGTAACACGCGCCAGCAGGTCCTGGTTGCCTGCGCCAAGGCGGACAAGCGCGATCGCCGTATCGACAGAACGCACTTCCTCGACGGTGGCGCGCAGGATATTGAGTATCGTCGTAGACGCTGGTCTGTCGCGCGTAATGCTGACGTCGTTTGCCGCGATTCGTAACCGGAGCGGGCTCTTGCTCGCTTCGAATTTCCCGGCTACCCAGATGTCGCCATCGCCGAAATCGAATTTTGTCAGCCCGTCTTCATGATCCACTGGGGTTGCCCAAAGAACCACACCGGCATTTCGTCCGGACAAGACCGGCACATCGACGCGGGACACGACGTCGAGGAGGCCCCCGCTGGCCACGACCTTGCCATCGTCGAGGAGCACCAGGTGATCGCAAAGCCGACTGATCTCCTCGATATCGTGACTGACGTAAATAACCGGGACCGACAACTCGTCATGCAAGCGATCGAAGTACGGCAACAATTCGTCCTTGCGCTTCCCGTCAAGCGATGCGAGCGGTTCGTCCATCAGCACGAGGTCCGGTGAGCGCAGCAGTGCTGCCGCGATTGCAACGCGCTGCGCTTCGCCGCCGGACAGCGAATCCGGTTTTCGATCCAGCAGGCCACCTATACCCAGCATGTCGATGACAGATGCGCTATCGACCCTGCTTGTCGCCGCACGACGCGCGCCATATTCAATATTGCCGCGCACGGTAAGATGCGGGAACAAGCCTGGCTTCTGGAACACGTAACCGATGTTGCGCTTGTGGACGGGAAGACCGCCTTCTTGATCCAACCCGGCAATACACCTTAGCAACGTCGTCTTTCCTGATCCGGATTCGCCAAAGACACCCGTTATGCCGATATCCGGTACCTGGACGTCAATGTCGAGCACGAAGTCTTTCCTCGATAATTTGTGCCGGAGATGAATCATCCTTCACTCCAGCGTCGATTGATCACAAACATGGCCGCCAGGACGACGAATGCGAAACCGATCAGCAGTAAAGACATCTGGTGGGCAGCGGCATAGTTCAGCGATTCGACATGATCGTAGATCGCAATTGAGACAACCCGGGTCTCACCCGGAATATTGCCACCCACCATGAGGACGACCCCGAATTCACCCAGCGTGTGCGCGAAACTGAGGACAATGCCACTGACGAAACCGCGCACCGACAACGGCACGGCAACCGAGAAAAACGCGTCGAGACGCGATGCACCGAGTGTCCATGCGCGCTCGAGATGCTGTTTTGGCAACGATTCGAACGCATTTTGCATTGGCTGCACGGCAAACGGCAGACTGTAGACACAGGACGCAACGACGAGTCCCGTGAATGAAAACGTCAGCGCGCTGCCCGTAAGCTGTACCCACCAACTGCCAATCGCACCATCCGGCCCGAGAAGAATCAGCAGGTAAAACCCGAGCACCGTTGGCGGCAGCACAATCGGCATGGCGACAATCGCCTGAACGGCAGGCTTGAGTTTCAACTTCGTTTGCGACAGCCACCATGCGATGGGCGTGCCAATCAGGACCAGGACAAGGGTCGTTACCAGTGCCAGCTGAACTGACAGCCACATTGGCCCGAAGATGTTCACCGCGACACCCCGTAGCCGTGACGAGCCAGAACTTCGTGTGCCGCCTCGGAACCCAGGTAGTCGAGAAAGCGCCGCGCGTCCTTATTGTCCGCGGCACGCGCCAACAGCACGGCCTGCTGTTCGAGGCTCGAGTGTGACGAGGCCGGCAATTCCCAGGTGCAGGCGGCCTTCGGCAATTGCGGTGCTGACAATTGCGATTTCGCAATGAAACCGATGGCCGCATTTCCCGTGGCGACAAATTGCAGCGCCTGGTTGATGTTCTCGCCATAAACGGCCCGACGCGACACCGAGTCCCAGAGCCCCTCTGCAGACAAGTACTCGATCGCGGCTTTGCCGTAAGGCGCCGTTTGCGGATTGGCCAACGCGACGCGTCCACCGTGTTCGTCTCCGAGAGCGGCAAGACAGTCATTCGCCGCGCCCGACCACAGCACCAGCGCGCCCTCAGCGTAAGTGGTTCGTGAGCCGGCGACAGCATGCCCCGACCGCTCGAGAAGGATCGGACGTTCGGCGTCGGCTGCAAGGAAGACATCGAATGGTGCGCCGTTCAGGATCTGCGCATAGAGCTTTCCTGTTGATCCGTTGCTGATGCGCACGGTAATACCCGTCTCGCCGGCAAATTTTGCAGAAAGCTCGGCCGCAGCCCTAGAAAAATTGCTGGCTACGGCAACCGTGAGCTCGTCCCCGGCAGGCGCAGGCCCGGAAACCAGTAGCAGTAGTATAAGGAATGCGCGAGTGCGCACAGACGGCCTTTGTCAGGCCACAAGCTGAGCTTTCTTGCGCCGCCGATACTGGTGCAGCAGGGGTTCGGTGTAACCGCTGGGCTGGTCGCACCCCTCGAACACCAGCGCGCACGCGGCCTGGAAAGCAATGCTTGTGCCATAGTCGTCACTCATGCGTTCGTATGATGCATCACCCTCATTCTGCCTGTCGACGACTTTCGCCATGCGTGTGAACGTCTCGAGAACCTGCTCCTTCGTAACGACGCCGTGTAACAGCCAATTCGCCATGTGCTGACTGGAGATTCGTAACGTCGCGCGATCTTCCATCAGGCCGACATCGTTAATATCAGGCACTTTCGAACAACCGACGCCCTGATCGATCCACCGCACGACGTAGCCGAGGATACCTTGCGCGTTGTTGTCGAGTTCGGCCTGAATTTCTTCTGCCGTCAGACCGCTGACGTCTGCGAGCGGTGGTGTCAGGATGTGGTCGAGGCTGGCCATTTCCCTCTTTGCGAGTTTTTTCTGGCGAGCTCGTACGTCGACCGCGTGATAGTGCATCGCGTGGAGCGTCGCGGCCGTGGGAGAAGGTACCCAGGCACAGTTGGCACCTGCTTCCGGATGTGCCTGCTTCGTGTCAAGCATCTGCCGCATCTCATCGGGCTTGGGCCACATGCCTTTGCCGATCTGGGCCTTGCCCGGCAGTCCGCACTGGATACCCACATCCACGTTGCGATCTTCATAGGCCAGGATCCATGGCTGCTCCTTGATCGTTTCTTTTCGGAACACCGTGCCAGCCTGCATGCTCGTGTAGATTTCATCGCCAGTGCGATCGAGGAAGCCAGTGTTGATGAACACGATGCGATTACGGACAGCACGAATACACTCGGCGAGATTTACCGACGTGCGCCGCTCTTCATCCATTACGCCAACCTTGAGCGTATTCGATTTAAGCTTGAACAGTTCCTCGACTCGACCAAACAGGGTATCGGTAAATGCCGCCTCATGTGGCCCGTGCATTTTCGGTTTCACGATATAAATGCTGCCCTCTCGGCTGTTAGCCTGCATGTTCTTGCGGCGCCGATCGTTCATTGCACAGGCGGTGGTGATTACTGCATCGAGTATGCCTTCAAATACCTCGTCTCCATTGGCATCGAGTACCGCATCGGTCGTCATGAGATGACCTACGTTACGCACGAGCATGAGACTGCGACCTGTCAGCGCAATATCCTCACCATTCGGGGCGGTGTAATGGCGATCGCGTTCGAGCACGCGCGTCATCATCTTGCCGCCCTTCTGAAGCGTGGCTTCGAGGTCGGCCTGCATCAGGCCAAGCCAGTTGCGATACACCCCCACCTTGTCGGCCGCATCGACGGCCGCGACGGAATCCTCGCAATCCTGAATCGTCGTGACGGCGGACTCGAGCACGACATCAGCGAGATTGGCCGTTGCCGATTTGCCCACCGGATG
>JBFFOS010000120.1:0-8907 GCA_041574375.1 Woeseiaceae bacterium | reverse complement strand
TAATCTCCTGCGCCAACATTGCGGATAGTCGTGAATCCTGCGAGCAAGGTCTTCTCCGCATTGACGACACCGCCGATCGTGGCCCTGTGCGGCGACTGAAAGTAACCCGCGAAAAAATACTTATCGAGATTACCGACGATGTGTGTGTGCATGTCCATGACGCCGGGAAGCACAAACGCATCCGACAGGTCGATGATATTGGCTTCTTCGGGTACAGGTGTCGCAGGCCCGCCAACAGAGACAATTTTCTCCCCCTCAATGACAATGACCGCGTTGCGGCTAACTCGCCCGGATTGCGAATCGAAAAGCGAGCCGGCCTTGATAATTGTGATTGGTTCTGCGAAAACCGGGGCGCTGAAGAGCGCAACCAGCGCAGCGGCATAAACGATGAACTGAATTTTTTTCTTCTTCATTATCAAATTTTCCACGAGCCGACGGCACGCGTCGGAATGTATCAAATTAACCGGCGACAAGCTGGCACGATGGCTTCATCTGGCCGAAATTGCACGTCTGTCCAATGAAATGGAAGAGTGATTCTGCGAGAATCTTCTGCTATGGCTGAGTCGACATTAGTGAATCTTGAGCGTCGCGGAACGCGAACGCGTGGCGAGCAGACGAGGCAGAAGATTCTTGATGCGACGCTTCGGGTGATCGCGCGCGAAGGCGTGCGCGGTACAACGCACAGGGCCATTGCGAGCGAGGCGGATGTGCAGCTTTCCCTCACGACTTACTACTTCAAGGATCTGAATGAGCTGATTTCCCTGGCTTTCCGGTCATTCATGGACGGAGATTACGGTTCCCTGGCCGAGCAGTGGCAAAAAGCGTTCAAGTACCTGGAGCAGTTTTCACCCGACGATCTCGCTGATAGTGTCACGCGCGGTCGCATTATCGATTACTGTACAAAGCGCATTGTCGACCACGTGCGATATGGCCTGACGGAGCATCCGGAAGGGCTGGCTGTTGAACATCATTTTTTTTCCGAAGGCATCAATGACCCACATTTACAGGCGCTCTTGAGGCTACACCGGCAACGTTTGTTGCAGCCCGTGATCAGCTTTTGTGAGTACTTCAACCCGACCGATCCGGAAACGGATGCGAATCTCTTGTTTGGTACAATCACCCGTCTTGAGTGCCAGGCTTTGACTTCAGCGCCTGACGAGGTCGATTACAAATCAATCAGGAACGAAATCCGTCGCATCGTTGGCTGGATCGTGAATGCAAACTGAGAGCAGCACAATGACCGAAGCAGCAACCCCGATTAATACATCTCCCGATTTCTCATCGATGTTCGCCGACCTCAAGGCGACTTTCGAGACCGAACGCACGATGAATCTTGCATGGCGAGCCGAACAGCTGACAGCGCTCGAGCACATGATGGAAGAATGTGAGCAGGAGTTCATGGATGCGCTCAAGTCCGACCTTGGGAAGCACCATCAGGAGGCATGGACTACGGAGATTTCCTTTGTTGCCAGTGACGCGTCCTATTCGCGTAAACGCCTTAAGCGCTGGACGAAAAAAAGACGGGTTCGAACACCGATGCTGGGGCAGCCGGGGAAAAGCTGGCTGCAGCCTGAGCCTCTGGGCGTCGTCCTGATCATCGGCGCCTGGAATTATCCACTGCAGCTCACGCTGGCCGGATTGGCGGCGGCTATTGCCGCAGGTAACTGTGCCGTCGTCAAACCGTCAGAGCTCGCACCGGCTACGTCGGAAGTCATTGCCAGGCGCGTACCGGAATACCTCGATGGCGAGTGCGTGAAAATTGTCGAAGGCGCAGTAGCTGAGACAACCGCGCTGCTGGAGCTTCCCTGGGACCACATACTGTATACGGGTGGCGGTAACGTCGGTCGCATCGTCATGACGGCTGCCGCGAAGCACCTGACATCAGTGACGTTGGAGCTCGGCGGTAAAAGCCCCTGCGTCGTCATGCCGGATGCGGACCTTCTTACGACAGCACGACGCATCGCATGGGGCAAGTTTACGAACGCTGGCCAGACATGCATTGCGCCCGACTATGTACTCGTCGATGCTGAAACGAAGAAGAAGCTTATTCCGCTGCTGCAGCAAGCCGTGACCGAGATGTTTGGAGAGAATCCGGAGGAGTCAGATTCCTTCGGGCGCATTGTCAGCGATCGTCATTTCGAGCGTCTTGCCAAGCTGATGGATTCTGGTGAAGCGGTTATTGGCGGGCAGATCAACGCCGACTCGAAATACATCGCGCCGACCGTGCTGACGGGCGTATCCGTCGACAGCCCGATCATGCAGGACGAAATTTTCGGGCCGATCCTGCCCGTACTGATCGTCGACGATCTCGAAGCAGCGATCCGTTTCATTCGCGCATCGGACAAACCACTTGCCGCGTACATTTTTACCAAAGACGCCAACGCCGAGGCGCGCTTCCTCAAAAAGGTCAGCTGCGGCAATACCTGCGTAAACGACACCATGATGTTCATGATGGTCGACGAGCTGCCGTTTGGCGGCGTCGGCCCGAGCGGTATGGGCAACTACTCGGGCGAACACGGTTTCAGTACGTTCAGCCACATGAAAGCCGTGATGAAACGCGGCTGGTGGCCCGACGTCGCACTGCGCTACGCGCCCTTCACGGAAGGGAAGTTCAAGATGCTGCGAAAACTGCGTTAGCTGCCGAATATTTTTCGTTTCAACGCGCGTCCCACAATACGCAGCTTGTTCCTCGTATCGAAGCGCTTGAGATTCGTCTGTACGGTTCCAACCGTGAACTGCGTTTTCTTGCTGTAGTCGATGTGCACGTTGACCAGCACCGCCTTACTTTCAGCTGCTGCTGCCAGCGCTTTGGCAATCCCTTCTTGCAGGTCAGCGTCTTTCTCGATCGCCACGTAGTCGGCGCCGGTTGCCGCAGCGAAGGCCTCGTAGTTGAGTTTGCCAATATTCGTGCAGGCAGTTCGCTGGTAGGGCATCTCCTGAGCCTGTGCAATCTGCGCGAGCTCCCCGTCGTTGAATACGAACCAGACGGCGCCGATGCCATTGGATGCGGCGGTCACGGACTCGAGTCCGGTCATCAGGAACGCGCCGTCCCCGACGATGCCGACAACCTGCCGCTCGGGCAGCGCCATTTTCGCGGCGATCGTTGCGGGCACGCAGTAGCCCATGCAGTTGAAATCTGTTGGTGAGAGATAGTTACCGCCCTTGTTAATTTGCATAAGCTCGGCGGTAAGGAATGTGTGGTTGCCGTCATCGGATATGACAATCGCGTCATCCCGGAGCTGCGAACGCAGTTCCTGGAAGAAGCGGCATGGATTGACGCGTCCTTTTGAATCGTGGCCGAGCCAGGCGTCGCGATAGGCTGCCTTGTCTTTCGCGAGCGCTTGTTTGATCGCCGATCCATCCCTGGCCTCTGTGCTGCCAATCAGTGCTTCGGCAAGCGCGGGAATTGCGTCGCGTGAATCTGCATGAATACCGATCGGCGTTTGATGATTGGCACCGATTGCGCCGGGATTGATGTCGATATGAATCAGTTTCTCCGGTGGAATAGCGCCGTAGCTGCCAGTGCAGATTTCGGCGAAACGGGTGCCGACGGCGAGCATTACATCGCATTTCTTGAATGCGTTCTCGGCGGCCGGCACGGCCGAAGGTCCAAAGCCCATGCCAGCATGCAGCGGATGATCACCGGGAAATGCGGCGAGGCCCTGCAGCGTGGTGGCAACGGGTGCCCCAAGGTGTTCTGCGATTCGAATGAGGTCATCGGTGACATACCGGGCACCCCAGCCGACAAACAGCCCCGGCTGCTCGGCGGATGCGAGCATCGACACCGCCTCCGTGATAGCTTGCTCATCAAAAGCAGGGCGCTCCAGGGTGATGTCTGCAGACGGCATGGCATCGACTTCGCCAGTCAGGAGCTGCAGGTTAGCCGGAATTTCGATGAATACAGGGCCGGGCTCACCGGAAACGGCCGTCTTGTAGGCCTCGTAGACCACGGGGATCGCATCCTCGTAGCGCTCTATCTTGTACTGCGCCTTGGTCAGCGGGCGCATGATTGCCTGCTGATCGACATCGTGCAGCTGGAAGGACTGCTCCATATCCGTACGGATGCCGCCCGAGATAACGAGCATGGGCACGCCATCGAGAAACGCCTCACCGATGCCGCTCATTGCGTGGGTGATACCGGCCGCCGGAACGATGGCCAGGACTCCGATCGTATCGGTTGCACGACTGATGGCATCTGCCATGAATGCGCCGCAGCCCTCGTGCGTAACCAGCACAGGCTGAATGGAGTCGGAGCCGAGCAATTCATCATAAAGCTCGATGTTATGAACGCCCGGGATACCGAAGGTGTATCGGACTCCAATCTGCTCAAGCGCATGGCGAACAAGCGCGGCGGCGGTGGTTTTCATTATTTCCGAGCCTCGAAAAACGATTTGCGTCGGTCATTTTCCGCTAAAATTGACCCAATTCCCATCAAAAGAAAATTCCTTGCTAATTTCGCGGCCGATTACTCGAATCTCGTGCCTCCTGCCCTTGCTTGTTGCGGCATCGTTGCCATTCACCCAGCTCGCAGGGTGTGAGCAGGCGGCCCATCAAGAACTCCATGGCTATCTCTATTTCGGCTCGGGTCAGTACCTGGGCCAACTCGATCTTCGTGATGGCAGCACGTCCGTGGAGGCAAATCTTGGTGATGTTTCGATCAGGCGGGTCAGCGCCTACGGTGACGAGAATCTCCTGCTGACCGTTTTCGGAATCGTCAATCACAAAGAGACCTATCGATTGATGCAGTATGAGATCGCAACGGGGCAGACAGGGACACTGTTCAAAGGCCGAAAAGGCCTGTATCTCGCCGGCCAGGAAATGTTGGTCTACGATGATCACTTGCGATTGAGAGCGAAAGTCAGCAGTAAGAGCGGGCGTGTGGATGTTGAGCTGGCCCAACACGGATTCGGCGACAGGATACAACTGGTACCCGTGTCGGACTCGAGTTTTCTATACAGCATCGGCGACACTGAAGGGGAGCTGATATTTGCACACGATGCGAATACGCAGACGACGAAAAAGCTCGAGAAACTGTCTGCCGTCTGCGGCCTCGACGGGGCAATCTGGATCGACGCGTCCCGGCAACTGCTTTGCAGGTTGACAACATCGTCTGGTCAGTTCGAGAGCTATACATTCTTCGATCTGGATGGCACGCGTCGCGGCCGCCTCTCTTTGCCTGAATCCAGGTCTTTTCGCGCCGTCGCTTACCTGCAGGACCAGGAATCCCTGGTGCTGACACAACCCTGGCAAAGTCTCATCGGTAACCGCGGCAAGACGGCGATCTGGATCTATGACCTTGGCGGCGACGAGCACTACCGCCTCGTGAAAGACCAGTACCTGGGTGAAACGGTTGTCTACAGGTCCGAATAAAGTATCCCGACCGGATTCGCGTCCACCCGCCCGTTTAAACGTTTTTCACACCCCCGGCATCTAATTCTTCAAATAACCGACATGACCGGGGCATAGAAAGCTGAAAATTCAGGATACATCGGCGCAGGATGTTCACCTTGCGCCACAGGACCCAAGGCGCAAGCACTTGATTATCGGCGGGGTTGCTCTCGCGATGATCGCCGGTGCCTGGTTCGTGACGCCCATTGTGCAGCGGTGGGCCAACGCGAGCATAAGCGTTCCTGTCGATCGGGTCCGTGTTGCCACGGTTACGCGTGGCGACCTCGTTCAGGATGTTTCCGTCCAGGGTCGTGTCGTTGCTGCCGTCAGCCCCACGTTGTATGCCACCGCGAGCGGCACAATTACGCTCCTCGCTGAGGCCGGCGAACGGGTACTAGAAGGCCAGGTCCTTGCGACCGTTGTCAGCCCTGAGCTGACAAACCAGTTGCAGCAGGCGGAGTCCACACTCGAACAACGCAGAATGGAGCTTGAGCGTCAGCGGATCGAGTCTCGGCAGCTGGCACTCGAAAAGCGCAAGGCGGCAGACCTTGCAGATGTCGCCCTCGTCGCGGCGAAACGCGAAAAACGCCGTGCCGATGAGGCGCATGCCCGCGGTGTCATCCCCCAGATTGACTTTGAAAAAGCGCAGGACGATCTGCGTAATGCCGAGCTGGCCCACAGACATGCAGTTGCGGACGCTGACCTGTTCGACGAGCGGCTCGCGTTCGAGCTGCGCGCCTCGGAATTTGATGTAGGCCGCCAGGAATTATTCGTCGAGGACCTGCGCCGGCAGGTCGACGCACTGTCAATTATGTCGCCAGTCAGCGGTATCGTCGGCGACCTTCTCGTTCATCAGAAGGCGGCAGTGGCCCGTGATATGCCGGTCATGGCGGTCGTTGATCTGACGCGCTTCGAGGTAGATGCTCAGATACCGGAAAGTTATGCGGACGACCTCGCGATCGGCATGACAGCAGAGGTGCTTGTTGGTGGTGATCGTTTTCCAGGGCAACTCGTCGCGGTGTCGCCCGAGATTGTCGGCAACCAGGTAGCCAGCCGCATTCGTTTCAGCGGCGATACTCCGAGAAACCTCCGACAGAACCAGCGCCTGACCGTCCGTGTACTGCTGGCCGAACACAATGACGTGATGATGGTACAACGCGGTCAGTTCCTCGATAGCGGTGGCGGCCGCATCGCTTACCTCGTTACCAAAGAAGGTATGGCCGAGAAGCGCCGTATCGAAACTGGCGCGCGCAGCCTCGGCGCCATCGAAATCGTAGCGGGCCTCGAGCCCGGCGACACCATCGTGATTTCCAACCTGGACGCGTTTCGTAGTGCAGAAACAGTCCTGCTTACTGATTAGCCATTCAGGAGAACAGGGCTATGCTGAATATGAAAAACGTATCCAAGGTTTATAGAACCGACACGGTAGAAACACATGCACTACGCGAGTTTTCGCTGACGGTCGAAGAAGGCGAATTCGTATCGGTGACCGGGCCATCCGGGTCGGGCAAGACGACCTTTCTCAATATCGCGGGATTACTCGAAGACCTGAGCGGAGGCACCTACGAGCTCGACGGTCGTGACATCTCGAAGCTCAACGACAAGGAACGCTCACGCGTTCGCAACGAGAAGATCGGCTTTATTTTCCAGAGCTTCAACCTGATTCCGGAGCTTGACGTCTTCGACAATGTCGATGTGCCGCTGCGCTACCGGGATTTCAGGGCAGACGAGCGCAAACGACGCATCGAGGAGGCCATCGAATTGGTCGGCCTGGGTTCCCGGATGCATCACCTGCCGGCCCAGCTATCAGGTGGCCAGCAACAGCGTGTGGCAATCGCGCGGGCGCTGGCGGGTGAGCCGCGCTTTCTGCTGGCCGACGAGCCGACCGGTAATCTCGATACCACTATGGCCGACAGCGTTCTGGACCTGCTTGCCGAGATCAACAAGGCAGGCACGACCATCATCATGGTGACGCATGAGCTCGCCCTTGCCGATCGAGCAAGGCGCAATATCTTCGTGCGCGACGGGCAGGTCAGTGACAACGCACCTGAATTGCACTTCGCCTCGATGGCCGCTGGCTGAGCGGGAGATCGCGATGTTTCGTTACTACCTGAAGCTCGGAACACTCAGTATTCGTGCCAACCCGGCGCTGAGTTTCCTGATGGTTGCGGCCATAGCAATTGGCATCGGCGCCTGCATGACGATCATGACCGTAAAACACGTCATGAGCGGCAACCCGATCGAGCACAAGAACGACCAGCTGTACCACGTGCAGGTCGACAGCTGGAATCCCGACGACCCGTACGAAGACCCGGACCTGCCGCCCGAGCAACTGACCTATCTCGACGCCAAGGCGCTGTTTGATGCGAGCAGGGCATTCCGGCAGACGACGAGCTACAAGATTTCACGCGTCGTGCAACCCGAGGATGATGACGCGCGTCCATTCCAGACGGACGGTCGTGCCACGACCGCAGACTTCTTCCCGATGTTCGATGTGCCGTTCCTGTACGGCTCGGGTTGGGATAACGCCGCCGACGCAACCGAGGAGCGCGTCGTCGTCTTGTCGCGCGATCTCAACGAAAAGGTCTTCGGTGGCGAGAACTCGGTAGGACGTATACTGACGATCAACGGCGAGTCTTTCCGTGTCTCCGGTGTTCTTGATGACTGGACGCCCGTGCCGAAATTCTTCGATCTCAACAACAATCCCTATGAAGAGCCGGAGTCACTGTACCTGCCTTTCTCGCTGGCGGTGGCCGGCAGGTTTGACCGCGGCGGTAACACGAGCTGCTGGAAACCGCTTGAAGGCGATGGTTTCGAGGCGTTCCTGGCGTCCGAGTGTATCTGGGTTCAGATGTGGGTCGAGCTGCAGGGTGAGTCGGCGAAAGCGGACTACATGCAGTTCCTCGACGCTTACGTTGAGGAACAGAAACTGCTCGGCCGTTTCCCCCGGCCGCTGAACAATCGCTTGTACAACCCGGCAGAGTGGATGGAATACCAGGAGGTCGTCGATGACGATGTCGACGTTCTGCTCGGCCTGGCCGTGCTGTTCCTCGTCGTCTGTCTGCTCAACACAATCGGTCTGCTGCTGGCGAAGTCCATGCGTCGAGCCAAGGACACGAGCCTCAGGCGTGCGCTCGGGGCGAGTAAGCTCGAGTTGTTCAAACAACACATTTTCGAGGCCGGGATAATCGGCGTAGCGGGCGGTCTGCTGGGTATCGCGATGACCTGGCTCGGCCTGCGCGGCATCGAAAATCTGTACGTCGAGTACGATTTCATCCAGCACCTGGTTCGCATGGACTGGTCGATGATCTCGCTGGCCGTCGTACGTGCCGTCGCGTCGGCGCTGGGTGCAGCGCTGTATCCGACCTGGCGCACCTGCAATATCACACCCGCAACCCATCTGCGGCTGCAGTAGGAGAGAGATATGGAATTTGGACCTATCTGGCGGACGATGATGCGCAGCAAAGGCGGCTACATCCTGATTGCTTTGCAGATCGCGGTGACGATGGCCATCATGGT
>JBFFOS010000119.1:0-8946 GCA_041574375.1 Woeseiaceae bacterium | reverse complement strand
GCCGGGGCTTTTCGATTTCGAGTCTAAAGCGAAAAGCTCTAGATCAAATCTTAGCGGCAAGCGGCCGGCAGGTGCTTGTCGGCAATCGTCGGACCAGCGCTGCTGCGGCAATCCCACTCAATCGAACCTGCATTGGTGAACGGCGATAGCTCGAGGACACCAGAAGCCAGCGTGGTGTGGGCTTCTCTACCGTAGTCGACCGAAACGATTCCGGTGGTGCCAACCGTAACCGACACAACATATTTACCCTGAATATCGGTGGGATCGGAAAGGCCGGCCTGGGTGTTGCCACTCGGCCACGAACCGCGGTCCATTGTGTACTCGGATACAGCAGCCTTGGCGCCACCAGCCAGGTTCAAACCTTCAGAAACCTGTGCGCGGATCGTGTAGTCCTGGTAAGCAGGAATAGCGATTGCAGCCAGAATACCGATGATCGCAACTACGATCATGAGTTCGATAAGCGTAAAACCTTGTTGCTTCTTCATCTCTTCGTCTCCATGAATTGAGAGTATTTTCGAATTAACGGCGAAATCGCCTGTACACGTACTAAAGCAAACGTTGTGCCAGTTTTACGTGATCTACGTCAAGTTATTGATTAAAAGTCGGTTTCTACTTCCAAATGACGCTAATCTGTGTAGGTAAAGGCGACAAATCGGGCGACGAACGTCGGTTTCGTGTCACATAGTGACAATTTGTGTCACCAGGCGGCCTCGAGCTATTCGATGCCGAGCTTCTTGATGCGGTAGCGCAACTGCCGGAAAGAGAGACCGAGAAGCTTCGCCGCCGCCGTCTTGTTATAGCGTGTTTTTTCGAGCGCCTCGACGATGGCCTGGCGCTGCACGTCTTCGACCTGTTCGCCCAGCTTGCCGGTGAAGGCAGATTGCGCCGGTTCCGCGCCGTCGGATTGCCGCATGTTCAGGTCGCTGGCCGAAATCGATCCACTCGCACACAGTGTCACCGCTCGCTCCAGCATGTTCTCGAGTTCGCGTACGTTGCCCGGAAACGCGTAGCTCAGGAGTGCCTCACGCGCACTTTCGTCGAGGGAACCCGTGGCGCCAAGTCGCTGCAGGATGTGGTCAGCCAGCAGCAAGACGTCGCCGCCCCGTTTCCGCAAAGCGGGTACGTGCAGCTCGATGACATTGATGCGGTAATACAGGTCCTCGCGAAACTCGCCGTCGGCGACCATGGTCGACAGGTTCTTATGTGTTGCCGAGAGTATTCGCACGTCGACGCCTTCTTCCTGTGATGCGCCAACGGGACGCACTTTTTTCTCCTGGATGACGCGTAGCAATTTTACCTGCATCGCAAGCGGCAGATCGGCTATTTCATCGAGGAACAGGGTGCCATCGCGGGCGCATTGGACGAGGCCGGCCTTGTCGTATACGGCACCCGTGAAGCTGCCCTTGCGATGACCAAAGAACTCGCTCTCGACGAGTTCCGCCGGGATTGCCCCGCAGTTCACCGGGACAAAGGGGCCGTCGGCGCGTGGCCCGCTGTCATGAATCAGGCGAGCGACCAGCTCCTTGCCCGTGCCGGACTCGCCTGAAATGTGCACCGGTGCCTGTGACTGGGCCACTTTGCTGATCATCTCGCGAAGATCGTGCATGCGCTCGGATTCCCCCAGCAGCTTCGAACCGCCATTCTGACCGGGTGTACGAACCCGCAGGGCCTTCTCGACGATTGTGCGCAGGTTGCCGAGGTCCAGTGGCTTGGAAATGAAGTCGAAAGCACCCAGTTTCAGGGCCTGCACGGCTGTTTCGACGTTCCCGTGCGCAGTGATTACTGCCACCGGCACACCGGTCGCATTGGCCTGCATCCATTCTACGAGTTCCAGGCCGTCGCCATCCGGCAGGCGCATGTCGGTCAGGCAAATATCAAAATCGTGCTTACCCAGCAGCGTCTTGGCGCCAGACACATCCATTGCCGTTTCGGTGCGAATGTCCATGCGGCCCAGCGTGAGCGTCAGGAGTTCACAGATGTCGGGCTCGTCGTCAATAACCAGCGCTAGTGGTTGGTTCATGTCTCGTCCTGTGTATCCCAGCGGTCCGGATCGGCAAATACGATACGGAAGATACTGCCACCACCGGGCCGGTCAAGGTACAGCAGCGTTGCGCGGTTAAGTTCGCAAAGCTCACGCGAAATGTACAGGCCGAGCCCTGTGCCACCCGAGCGGGCCGTGAAAAACGGTTCGAAAATCTTGTCGGCGGTCGCCTTGTCGACACCGCGCCCACAATCGAGTACTTCGATATAAGGGCGCCCATGGCCCGACACGCGCCCGCCGTTGATCTCCACCATGATGCCGCCCGTTTCACTGGCGTACTTCACGGCGTTATCGCAAAGGTTCCACAACACCTGGCGCAAATGGCTTCTGTCCATGCGTGCTGCGAGGTCGTCGGCGATCTCCCCGATTGTAAACTCGCCTTCCTGCAGCTCGAGCGTGCGCACAAACTCGTCCGCAAAGTCGTCCAGCCAGGCCTTGAGTTCCAGTGTCTCTGGCCGGCTTGTCTCACGTCGTGAGAGCTGCAGCACGTTATCAATAATAAGACTCACGCGGCTCGAGTGCGTCTGGATTATCTCGGCTAGCCGCTGGTCACCCTCGGTGAGTCCGGGCGATTCGCCGAGCAACTGTGCTGCATGACTCATCGCGCCCACCGGGTTGCGAATCTCGTGGGCGATACTGGCGCTGAGCCGGCCGAGCGAGGCGAGCTTGGATTGCTGTACTCGTGCGTTTATGTGGCTGACGTCTTCGAGGAATACGAGTATCGGTCCGGCACGCTGCCCGTCTTTGGCGAGCGGGGCCAGGTGTGCCGTGATGCGAACGTTGTCTCCTGCCGTAATGAGCGTCAGCTCCGGGTGGGACGACAGGGTCGGGTCCTCGCGCCATTCCTGGATGTACTGGGCAAGGGGCGCAGATGTGCTGGCGACGGGCGTACCCGGCGGGGTGCTGTCGACACCGAGTAGCTGCGTCGCTGAGCTGTTGATCAGGCGGATAGTATCCTGCGCATCCACGACCACGATGCTTTCACGCAGGTGCTGGACAATGTACTGGTTGAGTTCCGACAGGTTTTTGAGGTCCACGCCGAACTGATGTGCCAGGGCTTCCGTAGCGCGGATTCGCCTGGCCAGCGGTTGTGATGCGAGCGCAATCGCAAAAATGATGGCACTCAGAATGCCCGCCGCCGGGTAATTGGCGGTAGAGGAAACACTGATAATCTGCGAATAGGCGTGTTCGCCGAGGATCGCAAATGTCGCGAGCGCAGCAAGCGTTGCCGAGACGGTCATCGGGATGACCAGGCTGCCCGCGCCGATGAAAATGACGAGCAGGCCGCCCAGGCCACTCGAAATGCCTCCGCTGGCATGCATCAGGAGCACGATCGCAGCGATGTCTGCGACCAGTTGCGTTACAGCCAGCGCAGTGCGCGGAACCCACTGCTGGCGCAGGGAAACCGCGGAAAGAATAGCGAAAACCAGGTAGCCGGCAACGCAGGCGGCAAAGAGTGTTGGCCTGGCGTCGCCGAAGAAATGCGGTTCGGAGCCGATGGCAAACAACAACAGGAGGGTCGTCGATATCAGGAGGCGGAAGGCGTTTAATGTGATCAACACGCGCCAGCCCAGCTCGGGCTCATCCATGGTTTTTTGTAACAGCGCGTCTCGGCTACCGCGGTTACTCCGTCGCAGCAGGGCGTCAGTCTGTGCCTGATTCATTTGCGAATTGTAGACCGAATATGGACATGGGTGGCGCAAACCTCCAAAATACGGCGACTTTTTCGCGGTAACCGCGGAAACCCATCTCGCTCGACTACAGACTGATAAATCAATGAATCTTCACGAATACCAATCCAAGCGATTGTTTGCCGACTACGGCATCCCGGTGCCGCGCGGCATTCCGGCCGACTCGCCGAATGCTGCCGTCAAGGCGGCGCAGGAACTCGGTGGCGACTTCTGGGTCGTCAAGGCGCAGGTCCACGCCGGTGGGCGAGGCAAGGCAGGCGGCGTCAAGCTCGCACGAACGCTGGACGAGGTTCGCGAGTACACCGACAAGATGCTGGGCAGCACGCTCGTAACGCACCAGACGGGCCCCGAGGGTCTGCCGGTAAACACCGTCTATATCGAGCAGGGCTCCGATATCGACCGCGAACTCTATCTCAGCATGCTCGTTGATCGTGAGGTCAGCCGCATCTCATTCATCGCCTCGGCAGCCGGCGGCATGGATATCGAAAAAGTCGCTGCGGAAACTCCCGAGAAGATTTTCTCGGTTGCGATCGCACCGGACGCCGGGTTGCAGGACTATCAGGCGCGGCAATTGGCATTCGGTCTCGGACTCGACAAGCAGCAGATGCGCCAGTTCGGCGATCTCATCAAAAAAATGTACAAGCTGTACGTCGAATCGGATGCAAGCCTTATAGAGGTCAATCCGCTGATCACGACCAAGGCAGGCGATATCGTCGCCCTGGACGGCAAGATCAACATCGACGGCAGTGCGCTGTTCCGCCAGCCGCAAATTGCCGAGTTGCGCGACAAGTCGCAGGAAGACGAAGCCGAGCGCAAGGCAGCCGAGCACGACCTCAACTACGTTTCGCTTGATGGCAACATCGCCTGCATGGTGAACGGTGCCGGTCTTGCGATGGCGACGATGGACCTGATCAAGCTTCACGGCGGCGAGCCGGCCAACTTCCTCGATGTTGGCGGCGGAGCGACGGCGGAGCGAGTAGCGGCGGCGTTCAAACTGATCCTGACGAATGACAGCGTCGAGGCGATTCTCGTGAACATCTTCGGCGGCATCGTGCGCTGCGACCTGATCGCGGAAGGCATCATCAGCGCTGTAAAGGAAGTCGGCGTAAAAGTGCCCGTCGTCGTGCGCCTCGAAGGCACCAACGTCGACACGGGACGTGAGCTGCTGGCGAACAGCGGCCTGGACATCATCGCGGCGGAAGATCTTACCGACGCAGCCAAAAAAGTGGTTGCTGCGGCAGCCTGACGGATAGACGAATGAGTATTCTGGTCAACAAAGACAGCAAGATCCTCTGCCAGGGCATCACGGGTAACCAGGGGTCCTTCCATACTGAACAGTGCATCGAGTACGGCACCCAGGTCGTCGCTGGCGTAACGCCGGGACGTGGCGGCCAGGAGCACCTCGGCGTGCCGGTGTACAACACGGTGCGTGACGCCGTTGCCGCCACAGGCGCAGATGTCAGCATGATTTACGTGCCACCGCCTTTTGCAGCCGATGCGATCCTCGAAGCTGCTGATGGCGGCGTCGGTCTGATTGTTTGCATTACCGAAGGTATTCCGGTCAACGACATGGTCAAGGTCAAGTCGGCGCTGCAGGATTATGACTGCCGGCTGATTGGCCCGAACTGCCCGGGCATCATCACGCCGGAAGAGTGCAAGATCGGTATCATGCCGGGCTTCATCCACAAGAAAGGCCGCATTGGCGTCGTATCCCGTTCGGGCACACTTACGTACGAAGCCGTATATCAGACGACGACAAATGGTCTCGGCCAGACCACGTGTATTGGTATCGGCGGCGACCCTGTTCGTGGCGTGAACTTTATCGACTGCCTCGAGCTCTTCGAAGCAGATCCGGAAACCGACGGCATCATCATGGTTGGCGAGATTGGCGGGACCGACGAAGAGTCGGCGGCTGAGTTCATCCAGAGCAATGTCTCGAAGCCGGTTGTTGCCTACATTGCCGGCGTCACAGCACCTCCAGGCAAACGCATGGGTCACGCCGGCGCGATTATTGCTGGCGGTAAGGGCACGGCGGAAGACAAGTTCAAGGCCCTGGATGCTGCTGGCGTCGCTACTGTCCGTTCGCCGGCCGAGCTGGGCTCGAAGATGCAGGAGATCATCAGCTCCTGAGCTGGGCCCTGAATGACCGACGCCGTCAAAGTTGCGCTCGCCCAAATCGATCTCATCGTTGGCGATGTCGCGGGGAACACGGCGAAGATCATCGAGCATGCGCAGCGCGCGCGCAATGCGGACGGCGCCGATATCGTCGTATTCCCTGAACTGAGCGTTTGCGGGTACCCACCCGAGGACCTGTTGTTTCATGCCGGCCTGCGCCACGATGTCGAGGCCGCAGTTGCCAGGGTGCGGGACGAGGTCTTTGGCATCGCCATTCTCCTCGGGTTTCCGGAATACGACGACGGGGAGATCTACAATGCCTGCGCCGTGCTGCTGGATGGCAAGGTCGTCGCGCGCTATCGCAAGCAGCTGCTGCCAAACTATGCGGTGTTTGATGAGGAGCGATATTTCACGGCAGGGAGGCAGCCGGCGGTATTCAAACTCAATGGCTTGCGCATTGGCCTGAATATCTGCGAGGACGTCTGGAAGCCTGGACCTATGGGTGCCAGCCGGGCGGCCGGTGCTGAATGCGCTTTCGTGATCAATGGATCGCCTTTCGAAGTCCGCAGCCAGGAGAAACGAGAAAATGTCGTGCGCGCTCGCGTGGCTGAGGTCGGCATCCCGGTTGTGTATGTAAATCATGTTGGAGGCCAGGACGAACTGGTCTTCGATGGTGGGTCATTCGTCATGGATGCGAATGGGGAAGTGGTGTACCGGGCTCGTGCTTTCGAAGAGAGCACGCACACGCTCGCGCTCACGGGGGCGGCTACCGGCGTTGTGCCGGACCGTGGTGGCGTCGCGAAACCCGATGGCAAGATTGCGACGATCTACAACGCCCTTGTGAAAGGCACCCGCGACTACGTGATGAACCACGGATTCCCGGGCGTGATTATCGGGCTGTCGGGCGGAATCGATTCGGCACTCGTATGCGCTATCGCCTGCGACGCTATCGGCGCAGAACGTGTTCGCGCCGTGCAAATGCCATTCCGGTACACATCGACGATGAGCCAGGAAGACTCAAAGAAACAGGCGGAGACGTTTGGCATCCGCTACGACGTGATTCCTATCGAGCCGATGTATGAGGCGACGATTGCGCAATTGCGGCCGGTTCTCGGCGAGACCGAGCCCGATGCGACCGAAGAGAATATCCAGGCACGATGCCGTGGGCTGTTGCTCATGGCTATATCGAACAAGACCGGCCGCATGTTGCTGACCACGGGTAACAAGAGCGAGATGGCGGTAGGCTACGCAACGCTCTACGGCGACATGGCGGGTGGTTTCGCCCCGATCAAGGACTGCAGCAAGTCGCTCGTATTCGAGCTCGCGCGATACCGCAACACGCTGGGTGACGCTATTCCAGAACGCGTAATTACGCGCCCGCCGTCTGCTGAGCTGCGGGCGGACCAGAAAGATTCCGATTCCCTGCCGGACTACGATGTTCTCGATCCGATTCTCGAGGCGTTTATCGAGAAAGACCTGTCGGTAGCGGAAATCACCGCACTCGGTTTCGATCGCGCCGTCGTGATTCGGGTTCTCGAGATGGTCAAACGCAGCGAGTACAAACGCCGCCAGGCGCCACCCGGCGTGCGCATCAGCAGCCGCGCCTTCGGTCGTGACTGGCGCTACCCGATTACCTCTGGATACAAATTTCCGACCTAGCTCTCGTCGGGGAAGTTCGCGACCAGCACGCGTCTTGTGTCGGCGGCCAGGTCCGTCATGCCGAGCTTGTCATAGGCCTGCGCCATGATCTGCAATGACCTGGCATTGCCCGTCGCGCCGTTGTACTGCTCGAGCGAACCTTTTGCGCGATTCACGGCAGCGACAAAGGCGCCACGTCGCAGGTAGTAGTCCGCGACGTGATTTTCGTAGTCGGCAAGGCGATTCTTGATCGCGATCATGCGCAGTTCGGCGTCTGCAGCGTATTCGCTGGCCGGGAAGCGCTCCACAAGACGCCGCAGACTCGAATACGCGAGCTGGACATCGACAGGCGGACGTTGCGTCACGTCTTTCTTGAACCAGCGCTCCAAAATGCCGGGCGAGCTTTCGTAGTAGGCAAGGCCCTTGATATACAGTGCATAGTCGACCCGCGGATGAATCGGGTTCTCACGCATGAACGTATCGGCGGCTGCAACAGCCTGTTCCTTGTTGCCGCTCTTGTAATACGCGTACATGAGCTCGAGCTGAATCTGGCGGGACAGGTCACTGAACGGGTAGCGGGCCTGGATCGCCTCGAAGATCTGGATGCCGCGGCGGTAGTTGCTACGCTCAATTGAACGCTTCGCTGTATCGTAGGCTTCCGTGATGTTCTGAACCTCGTTCCGCTGCTCGTCATTTCCGGCACAGGCGACCAGCGTCGCCGAAAGGATAGCGACGAGCAACAAGCGACAAAGGCGAAATTCAAATCTCATAATTCTGTGGGCCGGGGCGTTCAAGGTCGGCGAGTATACCGTAAACTCCAGCGTAGTCATGAACTCCGAAAAACAAAAATTGACCATACCGGAAGAGCTGGCTGGTCTGCGATTGGACCAGGCCCTGGCCCGGATGTTTCCTGATTATTCGCGCAGCCGGCTCAAGGAATGGTTACTGGCAGGAGCGATCACGGTCGAGGGGGGCCCCAAACGACCTCGCGATGCCGTTTCAGGCGGCGAAATCGTTGAGTTCGAGCCCGTTGCCGAGAGCGAGGTCCGCGCGGAGCCAGAGCCCATAATGCTGGACGTCGTGTACGAGGATGAGGACGTGCTGGTGGTCAATAAATCGGCCGGACTGGTCGTCCATCCGGGGGCGGGCAATCCGGGCGGTACGCTCATGAACGGCCTGCTGCACCATGCACCGCAGCTCGAACAGGTGCCACGGGCCGGGATCATCCATCGTATCGACAAGGATACGACCGGACTACTGCTGATAGCCAAGACGTTGCCGGCCCACACGGCGCTGGTGCGCCAGTTGGCGGAAAGAGAAATAGCGCGCAATTACCTTGCGGTATGCAACGGCGTACTGACGGGTGGCGGCACCATAAATCAGCCCATCGGGCGGCATCCTGTGGACCGCAAGCGCATGAGTGTTCAGCAGGACGGCAAGCCCGCCGTAACCCACTACACG
>JBFFOS010000118.1:0-9047 GCA_041574375.1 Woeseiaceae bacterium | reverse complement strand
CGGTTCGCCGTGGATAACGACTCGTCCGTCAGACCGGCTTCGAATTGCGACGCCGCCTCCTCCAACAGTCTTTCGATCGTCATGCGTTGAACGCGCTCTGCTTCCGCCTCTTGCCATGCTTGCAGAAGGCGGGCCTGAATCGAGAGGGCATTGGCATTCGACGGCGCCACGACGATCGCAGCCTGCAGTCTCTCCAAGGCATCGGCAAACTTGCCTGCCGATTCCAGGGCGCGCACCTGGTCCAGTATTGCGTCCAGATCGACCGGCCCGCCTTCGGCGCTCGTGCCTGTATCGATTTCCGCCAGCAGCCGGGCCTGTGCCTCATCCAGCAACGCCTGAATCTCGGGGCCCGGTCTTAAAAGCAGGGCCTGGCGAAACAGGCTGGAGGCTTCGCTGTATTGGCTCTCATCCAGCAGTGCGACCCCATCGTTGACCAGTTTCGCAGCCCGCTGTTCAAGCGCCCCTTCGCGCTGCCACGCGGCGAACCGCGGCCGCAGCGCATCCATGGCGGCCCGGGCTTCGACGTCATCGGGTGCCACGGCCAGGGCCTGGTCCAGGGCTACCATCGCCTCTTCCAGAAGACCCTTTTCTTCGAGTTCCCGGGCGCGACCCAGGCTATCTGCGACGATTTGACGAATCCGCTGCCCTTCAGCGGCTTCAGCTGCCTGCTGGGCCCGCCGCACGAGTTGCCGGTAGCGCACTAGTTCAGCGCTTGCAACGTCCGAAGATTCAATGGCTCCCAGCCGCGCTTCGGTTTCAAATGCCTGCAGGGCTGCGTCGAACTGGTCGAGGTGGTAGTACGCGACGCCCAGTTTGAAATAAGGGAAGTAGGAGATGACATTCATCCCGTAGCTGCGCACACGGGCGCCGGAGTCACCCTTCTTCTCGAGTGCCTCGTTGATCTCCTCAATGGCGAGCATCCAGTCTTCATCCTCAAGGGCTTGCTCGGCCTTGAGATAGTGTTCGTACCAGGAATCGGCGGCGGCCGGCTGGGAGATCAGGAACAAGGAAGCACAAACCAGAAGTAATAGCTTCCGGTCGCGAAGTGAACCGACGATTTTTCGTGGCATCGTCATCTTGATGACTACCGCATAGGCTCACGGTCCGGACAATAAGAGCTTTCCGAGAGCATCCCTTGTGTGCAGAGTACATGTCCCGCCGGCGATACGATCATCGCTCGATCGCAATTTCACCGCCGGCTCCCTCGGCTGACCGCCGAGGGCTTCGGCGGCCCCGGAACAGGCGGCAAACGAACTCAGGTAGGACACGAAAAGATAACAGAGCACAATGGATCTCGTGTTCATGGCTTCACCTCCCGGGTAACGCCCACTCGATAACAGGATCGTTGCCAACTCATGACCCATTGAACCTTTCCGGCTTCAAGACCGCTTGATGTTGCTGCTATATCTTCCTGATCTTTATCTCGGGGCCGCGATTCCGGGGCCTCTAGGTAATTCCACGGGTTGCTGACTGTTACCCCGTGTGTAAGCTGTTTGGCAAGCGGCAGAGGGAAGCTGCTGTTGCCATGTCGGCGGGGGGTGAGCCAATTTGAGCAGCGAAACAGATACGAGATTCACGGTCGACCCGCGCGAAGGCACGGTCACAGGCCCTGGCGGAACCGTCCGTCTTGAGCCCAAGGTAATGGATGTCCTCACGGTGCTCGCCAGCCACCAAGGGCGCGTGGTCTCAAGGGACGAGTTACTGGAAAAGGTCTGGCCCGGCGTTATCGTTACTGAACACACCGTCAGCCGCTGCATCTACCATCTCCGCCATAATCTGAACGCCATCGGTACAGATTCGGGCCAATCCGATTGCAAGCCGATCGAGACGCTGCCCAAGCGCGGGTACCGACTGCGCGCAAAGGTCGAGACTCTCGAACCCACCTTCCAGCGGCCGGTTAGTGACGCCGTGACCCCGATCATACCTTTCGTCGTCGGGCAGTGGGTGCGAGGCCACCATTTTTACGGCCGTGCGTCCCAGATTGCTGAAATCCTCGACGGGCCCAGGAACTGCATCTGGTTGCTCGGCACTCGCCGGATCGGCAAGACCTCGCTCCTGAAGCAGATCGAATTTATCGCCGAGACATCCCGGGATAGCCGCTACTTGCCGATATTTTGGGACTTCCAGGGTGCCGACACGCCCGAAGAGCTTCATCTCAACTTTGCCGACGCGCTCCTAGACGCCGATGAACGGCTGGAACGGGTCGGAATCAGGCTCCAGGAAGTCGAGGCTGGCGATCTGTTTGTTTCGCTCGAGCGCCTGCGGCGGCAGCTGCGGGCCAGGAATATGAGCCTCCTGCTTCTGTGCGACGAAGTCGAAGAGCTGATCAAACTGCATGGTAAAGACGCTTCACTGCTGCGCAAGCTCCGGCATGCGATGCAGAGTCGTGAGGACATACGCACGGTGCTCGCCTCGACGATCCGTTTGTGGTCTCTCGCCGACCACGAGGAGGACACGTCACCGTTCCTCCACGGCTTTACGCCGCCGCTCTATATCGAGCGGTTCTCGGATGACGAGGCCCGGTCATTGATCGAGCAGTCGCATCTCGACCCCGCGCAGCGACCGAAATTTGCGGACGGCGTCATCGAGTCGATCCAGGAGCACTGTGATAACCATCCGTACCTGGTGCAGCTTGTCTGCAAACGCTACTTCGAGATCGGTGGAATGGACGAAGCAATACAACAAGTCGCAACCGACCGGATGGTGAGTTATTTCTTCTCGGTCGATTTCGAGATGCTCTCTGCCGACGAGAGTGACCTCATCCGCATCATCGCCCGACAACCCGAGATAACGAGTGAATCGATTCGCGAAGAGTGTTCCCTCGCGGCCGATGTTCTGGAAGACAGCCTGCGTCGGCTTGAGAACCTCGGATTTATTCGCGGCGGCAAGGAATGCCGCTTCGAATTGGCAAACTATTTTTTCCGGCGCTGGCTGCAGTCCATGCACCAACAGCCACAGCCGGCAGCAGACGCGGCAACGCCGATTCCTGTTATCGAAACTGGACAGTCGACACCCGACAGCGACCAAGACCGGTCATCCGACGGATTCATTTCCGAGCTGAAACGCCGCAATATCTTCCGCGTCGGCATTGCCTATGCCGTCGTCGCGTGGCTGCTGTTGCAGATCGGGGATGTCCTGTTCCAAATCCTGGAGCTTCCTAAATGGACGGGCAAACTGCTGGTTGCGTTCATCGTCGTCGGCTTGCCAATCGCACTCTTGCTCGCCTGGGCTTTCGAACTGACCCCGGAAGGCATCAAAAGGGAGTCGGATGTGCAGCGGTCGAGTGCCACGACACATCGTGCGGACCACCGATTCAACTGGATCATCGTGGCGCTCGTGGCGCTCGCTCTCCTAATTTACGCTTGGAACAAATTCTTGTAAGGCGGTCCTAGAATTCGAAGTTGTATATCACCGACAGCGACAGTGTATTGACGTTATCGGCGAAGTCCGCCGCAGCATCGACCTGAAAACGGGACGTGGCTATACCAAGGCCCAGCGAAAAATGCATTTCGTCCGCACCCCGCGGCAGTACTGCACGGGTGTACGGGTCGTCACTTGTTGCCCGCAACTGGTGATCGGGATCCAGCCACGCGCCCAGGCGTATGGCAATGATCGGCGTCGAATCGAGAAAAACGTATTCGGCACCAATATGCCACTCATTGGCGTCGTCGGCCGTCTGATCCTCGAGCTCGAGACTCTTCGGAATACTCGAATACTCGATGTGATCCCACTGGAAACTCACAGTGAATCGACCGTCAGGGCGTCGATACGCAATCCCGGCGCCAAAAATATCCGGAAACTCGATCGGTACACCTGTTTGCCGAACTATCACTTCTCCCGGCGGTACACCGAAATCGCCAGCCTGCCCCGCTCGAACCTCGCCGCCCATCTTGGTCTCGAATCCCTGGCGATACACACCCCCGACGCTCAAGCCCTCCGACGGCTTCCACAGAAAACCCACGGTCACCGTCACATCGGTGTCGCTAGCGCCGGAATCCTGAATTCGCAGCGATCGCTCCGGGAGGTAGGAGTTGCGGAGGTACCTGCTCTCAGGCGAGTCGTCATCCGGTAGGTATTGGGATGCGTCCGAGACAAGAAAAGTATCGTGGTAGACCACGCCCAGCCCAAGATCAAAACCTTCACTTACCCGTAGCGCAGCGGAGAGTCCATAACTCAGGAAATCCAGCTCACTTTCCACCCGTTGGTCGATATATCGGGGCTGGCAGCAAGACGACCCAGAGCCGAAAAGCCCTTGGGTTTCGGCGAAAAACCGGTGTCTCGCGAACTGGTGCCGAAATATTGCGATCGACGCGTTCTCAAATGGATGCGCGTACGACAGAAAGGAAAGCTCGGCGATATCTGCGTGCGAGTTAGCGTATTGAAGGCCGTCAACCGTGTCGATGCCGTTGCCGCTGGGGACCCCTTCGACGCGGCCTGATTCGGTGAAAGGCGTGGAATAACTCCAGTGCCGGCCCTCAATCGAGACCTCTGGCTTTGCGAGTTGCACGAGCCCGGCCGGATTGGCAAAGGCGGCGGTGGCATCGTCACCCAGGGCCACGAATGCGCCACCGAAGCCCATGCTCCTGGCGCCCGGGTCCGAGATGCTGAGATGCAGTGGAACGATTGCCTGTTGCGCCATGACACCGGGCGGGAGCAAGACTCCGGCCAGCAATAGAGCCAACGCCCTGATTTGACTATTCTGTCGCACGATTCTCGTTGCCATTCTTCACCCGCCTGCTTGGCTTCGCGCCCTGTATCACGCTACTCCCGGCCCGGCGGGCGCTCAATACGGGCATCTTCGTACCGAGCGGCACGCCGACTGTTCAACACCGCCTCAAATGCGGTAGCCAACGCGATGGGAACAGGTTGCCGATAGATGCGATACCTCTGTTCACCGCAAGTTCAATTGGGCCCGCGGCCGGCGCAAATCACTTGATGAGGGCGTGATATCCGTTCGATGTTTCTTTCGGGGCCGGAACAGCCTGGCAATGCGCTTTCACAAGTCGATCACAAAACCACCACGCGCCGCCGGCGGCGAAACACTCGATGCCATTGCCCACGTCATGGATATTGCGCGATGCTGACGATTATCTCGCATGGGAGTTTTTCGACTGGCGTGCGGTGCGGATGGTTTTCGTCTGAGTCTGGGGGAACCTCTTCGCTTAATGCCGGAGGGTAATGCGATTGCGGCAATAGGCTCCTGATCAGAGGCCGTACCATACAGGTATTACAATTGAGAACCCGATCCACAAGATCAGGATCAACGGAACGCCTGCTTTGAGAAAGTCCACGAAGCGGTAACCCCCGGTGCTAAGAATCAACAGGTTCGTCTGGTAGCCGAAAGGTGTGGCAAAACTCATATTTGCCCCGAAAAGCACAGCAAGCACAAATGGCAACGGCTCAGCGCCCAGCTGCTGCGCCGCGGCTATCGCTATCGGAGTTCCTATCACGGCGGCCGCATTGTTGGAGACGAGATTTGTCAACACAGCCATAATCAGTATGAACGCGCTGAGAATGAGAGGTGTCGGCAAGTTTCCAGCGGCACTCACAAGAGCGAATGCGAGAAATTCGGCCATACCTGTCGCGACCAGGGCTTTGCCCATTGCCAGGCTGGCGACTATGAGCATGATGACGGCAACCGGAAGGGATCGTCCGACATCTCCCCATGATAGACAGCCGAGCGCAACCATTACGCCGACGCCGATCAGTGCTGAAATTGAAATTGGAAGCAGCCCTGCTGCAGCGACACCGATCACGATCAACAAGACAAACAGTGCTCGTTTGGCGCGATGTGCCCTGGGAAGTTCGATCGTGCCGTCAGCGATTAGCATCCTGGACTCATTCTTTGCGACGTCAAGTGCCGATCGAGTCCCCTGCACCAGCACCACGTCGCCGGCGCGCAAAACGACGGTTCCCGGGTCCGCCGCCTCCTTCTGCCCCGCCGCTCGTGCACGATGTACCGCCAGTGGGACCAGTCCAGCGGAAGATCCAAGAGATACCTCAGACAGGCTTCGGAGATGAAGCGGTGAATCGCGTGTGATGACAATCTCCGCTAGATACTGACCACCCTCGCCGAGCGGCCTCTCCGAGTCGAACGCCTTTGTCCCTTCGGCGGCTTCGTAGAGTGTGGCCCCGATCAAACTTTCGAAATACTTCAGCTTGTCGGCTGTGTCTCTGACAAGCAGACGGTCGCCTGGCTGTAGAGTCGCCGATGGAAGCTTGGCCACGAGGAGTGATTCCCCGCGCCGTATTTGCTCTACGCGCATCTCGTGTTCTGTCCTGTCCAGCACCTCCTTGAGGGACTTTCCAGCTGCAAAGCCATCCTCGCGCACGGTAAGTTGCGCATCAAATACACGGGGTCGGGTATCTGTCATCAGCATCGACCGATCCGGAAGCAACCGCGGGACAATCAGCCAGACGAAGATGAGGCCAACGCTACCCACCAGTAACGCGGGCACCGTAATATCGAACATCGAAATGTCGGCTACCCCGAGGTCTCGGGTGATTCCTACAACAAGCAGATTGGTAGAGGTGCCTATCGTGGTGGACATTCCGCCCATGATTGTTGCCAGTCCCATCGGCAGCATAAAACCTGACGCGGGCAGTCCCGTACGCAATGCAATACCGACAAGGATGGGAATCATCAGCACAACGATTGGCGTATCGTTAACAAAAGCGCTCGATACAAACACTGCGACAAGCATGAAAAGCAGGGCCGCGTTTGGTCGCTTCAGCCACAGGTTTCCTACGAATCGTGCCACCGGCTGCAAGGCCCCAGTCGTCTCCAGTGCTTTGCCGATGACAATGAGTGAACAGATCGCGATCAGCGCTTCGTTGCCGAACCCGAGCAGAAACTGCGCCGGGTCGAATGGCGTACCATCGACTTCGTAGGGAAACAGCTGAAACCCGGCGACCAGCACGATAATCACCGCCAGGCTGGATGACTCGAGCGGGAGCCTGTCGCGCGTAAACAGGTACAACGCCACAACAATTAGTCCAACGACAGCAATCCCGTGTGCGTCAGGTGACATTGTCCGCATACCCATGGCGCCACATACGAGCCAGTTCGAAAAACGACGATTACGCGGGGTGCAATCCGGCCGTCTCCAGCTTTCGCCAAGCCCGAGCAACCCGGTATCGAGGTCACCACTGCCCTAGGATACCACGGCAGTGGTGGTGGCCCTGTCATGGCGACACCGGTCTTCCTCGACGACGCAATAATCTAACTGAAGCGCGCGATGGCCTTTTTATTCTGAATTATTGTCTGACGCCTGCGATCTCGACATCCGTTCCCGAAGTACGGCGAGCTGGCCATAGGCAAGTACCGTAATGATCGGGAACAGAGCCGTGAAAGCGATCAGGCCGAAGCCGTCCAGCAGTGGGCTGCGTCCCGGGACGGCGTCGGCCAAGCCAAGCCCAAGCGCCGCAACCAGGGGTACTGTAACAGTCGATGTCGTCACCCCGCCCGAGTCGTAGGCTAACGGCACGATCTCTTTCGGCGCTACCAGGGTCTGCACGATAACAATGAAGTAACCGGCCGCGATAAAATAGGGCAGCGGTAAACCCGTGATCACGCGGAAGCAGCCCAAGCTCACGCCGATGCCGGCGCCAATAGCCACCGCAACACGCAGGCCGACGACGCCGATTGCTCCACCAGAGACAGTGTTGGCTTTCATAGCCACCGCGATCAGTGAAGGTTCCGCCATGGCGGTGGCAAAGCCGACCGTCGCCGCAAAAATATAGATCCAGTAGAAATCCTGCCAGGTAAATTCCGCCGCGGCATGCTCTACGTTATCGAGCAGGAATTCGGGGTGAGTGAGCTGCTCAGCCATCAGGCGTCCGAGCGGAAACAAACTCTGCTCGAGGCCTTCCAGGAACAGGCCGAGGCCGACGACAACGAACAGGAATCCCACGATTATCCTGCCGCCGTGAGGCATCTTTTCCCCGATGACAAACCATTGAAACGCGAACAGAAAGACGACAATCGGCAGTATATCCAGCGCACTGCCGGTGACGAAAATCACTGTGTTGACAACCAGATCCATCAAACCACCATGCCGTAGATCAGCACGAACAGGATTGGTGTCAGCGAGGCAAACGCAATCAGGCCGAAACCGTCCAGCATCGGATTCCTGCCCCTCAAAGAACTGGCGAGCCCCACACCCAGCGCGGTCACTAGCGGAACGGTAACAGTCGAGGTCGTGACACCGCCGGAATCGTAAGCGATACCGATAATCTCGGGGGGTGCAATTGCCGTGAGCATTACTACCAGTGCATAGCCGCTGATGATCAACAACGGCAGCGACAAGTTGGTGATAATGCGGATCACGCCAAGCACCAGCGCGACGCCAACAGCAAGCGCAACCGTTATGCGCAGACCCAATGCATAGTCATCCATGGCTTCGGGAGATTTCCCGATGACTTTCGCATCCGCGGCAACCGCTGCCGCCTCGGCCGCGACAGCGATTAGCGCCGGCTCGGCCACCGTCGTACCGAATCCAAGCACGAAGGCGAAGGAAATCAGCCAGAAAATACTCCCCTTTCGAGCGAGCGAGTGAGCAAGTGCCTCCCCCACCGGAAAGAGCGCGAGTCGCAGGCCAAAGATAAAGAAGCTGAGACCAGCAACCACAAGCACCCCGCCGGCGATGAGCGAAAGCAAGCCTTCAACCGGCTGGCGTATGACGAATACCTGAAATACGCCGATCACGACGATGATCGGCGTCAGGTCGCGCAAGCTACTGACTGCGTCTTTGGCGAGTGCTCGGAGTGAATCCTTCAACTGCGTGGCCCATGTCCGGATTTCAGTCTATCCGTGGTCCTTTGCGCCAACAAGAAACGAGTCCGCTCCGATGCTCTCGCGGACAAGGCCATCGGAACGAGGGCAGGATCAGGTTGTAGCCGAGGCTGGATTACAGCCTGTAAATCATCCCGATGGGTAACACTGCTCAATTATGACTCCCAGTAAGGTTTTCCAGTGAGAATAAAATGAGCTTACTGCGAAAACCCGCCGGAATCAGTTGGTTACTCTTTGGTGATCTAACTCCTTG
>JBFFOS010000117.1:0-9325 GCA_041574375.1 Woeseiaceae bacterium | reverse complement strand
TCCCGCGTGAATCGCCCTGCGAATCGCCATTTCTCGTTCAGCGGCTGGCTGATGTTGATGTCGATATCGGTAAGCAGTTCGTCAGATGCCACGCTGCCGGTATTGATGCGCAGTGAATTACCAACGAACTGTCGTTGTTCCCATTGGTACTGCCATTCGAGGTCATAGGCGTAATTGACGAACGAGTGCAGGTAGAGCATCTGCGTTCGGTAACTCTTCTCGAATGACCAGTCTTCATCGGGTAACTGAGCATTTGCACCCGTGCCGACGAGTAGTGCTGTCAGTAACAAACGGATGGCGCTTCCCACGCGGATCCTCACGAATGGACGATTACCACCCATTAGACCGTGGTACCCGGGAATTCCCTATACGTATCTGCACTAGCACGGGCAGGCGACCACTAACGGGACTAACCGTGTTTTCAGGCTCATGCGCGCGTATACTCGCGCGCGTAATTCCCCGAATCATAGTCTTCAGGTTAGCGCCCCATGGCTCCATCCAGATCCCGTGTCGTCATTGTCGGCGGCAACTTTGCCGGCCTTGTCGCCGCCTCCCGCCTGTCTTCCGATCACGACGTGACCGTCGTTGATGCTCGCGCCGAATTCGAATGGACGCCCAATATCCATGAACTCCTGTCGGGGGTGAAAAATCGCGAGGGCGTCGTGCTGCCGCGCGCGGAGTGCGTTAACCGTTATGGCCACACCTTCGTGCAGGATCTCGTCACGGGTATCGACCGCGACAGCAGCTCGGTGACTACAGAGAGCGGACTGGCGCTGCCTTATGATGCGTGCCTGATTGCTGCCGGCAGCGTGAGGACGACCTTCGGTGTCGAAGGTGCGGACAAATACGCGCTGGGGTTGCGGTCCGTCGGTGATGCCGTGCGGATCGCAGGCCGGCTCGACAAACTCGCCGCGCGGAAGCGCAGGGCCTCGGTCGTCATCGTCGGTGGCGGCGTTACCGGCGTTGAAGTGGTGGGCGAAATCCTCCGCCGTCGCGAGCAGGGCGACGAATTCAATATTCATATTGTCGAGGTTGAGTCGGACATCCTCGACGAACAACTGGACGGCCTGGCCCGTGATGCCGCAGAGCGCTTCACACCCTATGCAGTGACGGTGCATACGAATACGTCTATCAAAGCCGTGAGCGCGCGAAGTGTATTGCTCGAGAATGGCGAGAAGCTGACGGCGGACCTTTGTATCTGGTCTGCCGGCATGGCGTTACCCGAGTTTCTGCGCGATGCCGGACTCAAAGAGGCTGACGATCAATGGTTGCCCGTGGATGACACACTCAAGAGTGCCTATGCAGACAACATTTTCGTCGCCGGCGATTGTGCCGCGCTGCCCGAGCCCATTCGCAAGCAAGCTTATTACGCGATGGACATGGGTGAGGTTGCAGGCGATAACATTAGCCGTCTGCTGGAAGGTGGGCGATTGAAACCATTCCGGGCAATGCCCATGCCGATGCTGATTTCGTTCGGCGATATCACGACGTGGCTGGTTGCAGGTGAAGCCGCAGTTGCCAGCCCGCTGCTGGCCGCTGCCAAGGAAGGCGTTTACCAGGCAACAATGGCGCGCCTTGCATCGCCACATGAGCCGCTCAAGTATTCGACAGGTATTGTTAGCCGGGCCGTGATGGCCACGCGTCAGTTGCTGCTGCCGCAATTGACACCGCGCAAGTTTTTCCGTGGACTCACCGGAAGCCGGATCATTTTTTGAGATCCACGCCAACCGATGACGATTCCCATCTACCAAGTCGACGCGTTTACCATGGGTTCGTTCTCCGGGAACCCGGCGGCGGTATGTCCACTGAACGCCTGGCTTGACGATGACACCATGCAGGACATCGCCGCGGAAAATAACCTTTCGGAGACTGCCTTTATCGTTGCGGGCGAGGGGAGCTACGGTCTTCGCTGGTTCACGCCCGCAATCGAGGTGGACCTTTGTGGGCACGCAACGCTTGCCGCTGCTTACGTCGTCCTCAATCACTTGCAGCCGGAACTCGATTCGGTGTCGTTCGACACAGTCAGCGGTCGACTGACCGTTACTCGTGATGGCGACCGGTTGTCCATGGACTTTCCCGCCCGGGCGCCAAAGCAGGTGGCCGCTTCGAAGGCGCTGACTGATGCGCTGGGCGAGGCACCCTCGGAGGTGTATGAGTCGAGAGACATCCTTGCTCTCTACGAAGACGAGGCAAGTGTTCGCCGATTGTCGCCGGACCAGGCCAGGCTGCTGGCCCTCGACGAGGGTCTCGGTGTCATTGTCACGGCCCGGGGTGATCACGTTGACTTCGTGTCGCGATTCTTTGTACCCAAAGCAGGGATCGCCGAAGACCCGGTTACCGGCTCGGCGCACTGCACGCTGGTGCCGTTCTGGGCGGAACGGCTGGGCCGGTCACAACTCGTCGCGCACCAGGTCTCTGCACGTGGCGGCGAATTGCACTGCGAGCACCGGGGCGATCGCGTCATAATCAGCGGTCAGTGCACGCTCTTTCTTACCGGCAGCATCCACCTGTAACAACACCCGCGCGGATGACAAATCTATTGGCGCCCTTGATTCATTTGATGACCACGCCGTACATTTACCCAATGACGGAGAACTGGATTGAACGCTGGGAGACCGGCAAGACCGGTTGGCACGAACCGGACGGTAACCAAAACCTGAAAGCGCACTGGCAATGGTCCGGCAGGCGCGTGCTCGTGCCCTTGTGTGGCAAGACGCCCGATCTTCTCTGGCTTGAGTCTCAGGGCAACGAGGTTGTCGGTGTCGAGGTATCCGCACTCGCGGTCGAATCGTTCTTCGAAGAAAACAACCTGGATTTCGAGCGCGAGGACGGCGTGCTTGCCCGGTATCGCTGTATCTCTCGAAACCTGACGATCTGTTGCGGTGACTTCTTCGAGTTTCAAGATGAACCGTTCGACGCGCATTTTGATCGTGGTGCACTGGTCGCGCTGACCGCGGATCTCAGGGAGAGGTATGCGCAGCACGCGTCGTCGTTGTTGGTCGACGACGCCAGGCAGTTGATTTTGACGCTCGACTACGACGATTCCGTCTGCCAGGGTCCGCCGTATTACATCAGCCCCGACGAACTGTTGTCATACTGGCCAGGCGTCAAAGAGCATGCGCGTGTAGACGACACAGAGAACGCGCCGCCGAAGTTCCTCGAGGCAGGGCTCCAACGTCTTGACGAAGTGGTCTGGGTCCGCTGAAACGGCCGTCCGATATCGCCGATGTTCTAGTGATACTGCCTCCTGAACTCTGTCGGTGATGAACCGAATTGTTCGCTGAAGGCTTTTGAGAAGTGGCTGCGACTGGAGTAGCCGACTCTTGCAGCGACACCATCTAGCGGTATGTTGCTCACCTGTAGCAGCTGCGCGGCCCGCCGCAAGCGGACGTCACGAAGATAATCCATCGGTGTGCGGTGGAAGCATTTTTCAAAGTGACGGACAAAGGTTGCCCGACTCATGGCTGCGATGGCCGCGAGCGACTCCACCGTGAAAGGATTACCAGGATGGTCGAGAATCGCGTCGACGACCTTCGATATCCGCGGGTCGTCCAGTGCCGACAGCCATGGTAGTGAGCCATCCGACTGTGATTCTGCAGCGCGCAGCACCTGGATCAGGCACTGGTTCATGAGCGCCTCCATCATGGCGGCACTGGCCGGACCCGACTTCTGGTACTCCTCGATCAGCGCCTCGAAGATGAAACGCATCTTCTGGTCCTCGCTGAAGTCGAGGACGATCGCTTCCCTGAGGTGATCGAATAGCCCGAAGCTGCCCGCGTAATTTACCTGAATCCGGCCACAGGCGATGGTCACCGCAACGTCATCGAGTGAGCCGGCCAGCAGTTCACAGAGCGGCGCATCCGGATCACCCTGGCCGTCTACGCCCATTTCACTGACGACTTGGCCACATTGCACAGCATGCACCATGTTCGGTGGCATTACGGCCAGCGAGTTGCCGGGGATCGGCAATACCTCGCCCGAACCCAGCTTGAGATCCGCGTGTCCTGCCAGCGTGTAATGCAGCGTGACCCAGTCGCGGCACGGCAAGCGCAGCCGCCAGCCATCCGACAGCCGGCACGTCGCAAATGGATCGACTGACATCGCGAGATTATCGAATAGCTTTTCGAGCAACATGGTTTTTCTCCCTGAACCGAGCGTCTGAAAGTCAGCATCCCTCTATACAGACTAGTCGGCAATGGACCAAACCGCCACATAAACAGGTTTGAGACGCGACCGCACCGCAATGCGATTTCCGGGCACACGGATTGCGTCACGCTTTGTTCCGTGGTTCGCAAAGCCAGAAAACGGGAGAGGACGATGACGATCTTTACTGAACATCCGCACGCACAGGGCGTTACCTACTTCGAACACTGGGGCTTTGCTTTCGGCATCGCCTGGCAACTGCTGCGCAGCGTCCTGGCATTCATGCTCCACGCCTTGTTGCCTTTTATCACGATTGCCCCGCGCTTCGATCTCGAGGCAACCAGTGCGTTCCTGCTCGAGCGCAACGACTTTATTGAAGCTGCCGCAAAGGCTCGCGGCACGCATATCCCGGTCGGGACACAGGAATCTCCCGACCATAACGACACGCCTGCTTTTGCCTGAAGGCGGCAGGTCCTACTGGAGTACCCAAGATGAAAACACCAACCGCAACAATCCTGCGTGGTATCGCCGGCCTGATGCTTCTTGCCGGGGCAAGCTTGCCGGCACTCGCCGAGTTGCCCGATCCGGGCATGGCAATCACGCCCGGTAATACTGCACTCGTCATAACCGACCCGCAAAATGACTTCCTCAGCCCGAAAGGGGTGACCTGGGGCGTCGTTGGTGAGTCAGTAACGAAAAACAACACGGTCGAAAACATCGAGTCGCTGCTAAAAGCGGCCAAGGCCAATGACATCCCTGTGTTTGTTTCGCCGCATTACTACTATCCAACGGACAAGGGCTGGCAGTTCGAAGGTGCGCTCGAAACGCTGATGCACGCCATTGGCATGTTTGATCGTGAGGGACATCTCAGTCTCGAGGGTTTCGAGGGCTCGGGCGCGGACTGGCTCGCTCGCTACAAGCCTTACATCAATGATGGCAAGACGGTCGTAACCAGTCCGCACAAGGTCTACGGACCAGAAAACAACGACCTGTTGCTGCAGCTCAGGAAACGCGGCATCGACAAGGTCATCCTGGCCGGCATGTCGGCCAATCTGTGCACCGAGGCGCACCTGCGCGAACTGCTCGAACGCGGCTTTGAGGTTGCTGTTGTATCCGATGGCACGGCCGCCGCGATCATCGCGGAAGGAGACGGTTACGCCGCCGCAATGGTGAATTTCCGGTTCATGGCCAACGACGTCATCGACACCGAGGAAGCTGTCGCAGCAATGAAATTCAGTTCGGACCGCGTTGCGGCGCTGGGAGAGAAATAATGATCACTCACAAATACGTTATCACTCTAACCGCTCTGTTCATCGGCGCGCAGGCTCACGCCGCGGAAGTCGTGCAGTTTCTCGGCCAGTCCGTTGGCACGACGATGGCCGCGGTCCTGACGCCGACACAGATCAATGACTCAGGAATAACGAACCCGGACGACTACGCCTGTTTCCAGATGGACATGCTTGACCCGGCAACAGGCAATGTCATCGGCTACGGCGTTGACTGTCTTGTCTTTCACGGCATACCGGGCCAGGTGGTCAACGCCAAAGGGCTCGCGAACGGTAAAGCATTTCAGAACCTGGCGGGCGATGTGGCAGTCGAGGCCGTGTCGATCTTTGATTTTGGGGGTGGCGACCTGCTCGTCACCCGCGGCCTGACTTCGGTGCGGCCGTTGCTCGAGGGTTTCGGCGATGGTGGGGCACCGGCACGGACGCATGTCTCCGGCTCGATTCCCGATCCTGCGGCACATAGCATTCTGCTGGCAGAAGGCATCTTTGCGGGAAGGCAGGGATCCGCCCGAGTTTCCGGCGCCCTGTCCATTTCCAGCAACGGGCTGTACTTCGATTGTCTGTGGATACTCAGCATCTGACTCGCGCCTGGCCGGCCCGCGATCCGCGGACCGGCCTTTCCGTCGGGCGAGTTTGGGGTATTGTGTACTGGTCTTGGTGACGACCCGGGAGTCGTGATGAACAATGGCAGCTGCTTGTGTGGTGACATTGCATGGTCGGTAGATGGCGAATTCACGATGCTCGTCAACTGCCACTGCTCGATCTGCCGTAAGGTGCACGGGTCTGCGTATGGCTCATTTGTCGCGTCGTCAGCCGAGGCGTTTCAGTGGGTCTCTGGTCAGGAGCGGATTAAAAACTACCTCTCCTCGCAGGACGGGTCCCGACCGTTTTGTCCCCGTTGCGGTTCGAGTGTTGCTGTTGTGTTGGACAAGCTGGCGTACATGCCGGCCGGCAACCTGGACGGAGAGATCAACCGCTCGCTGGACAGCCACATCTTTGTCGCGCACAAGGCCTGTTGGTATGACGTCGCCGATGACGCGCCACAGTTCGATGAGTTTTCGCGCGACTACACGGGAACGCCCGTCGACAGCGAGACGCGCTTGCCGGCCACAAATGACGCGGTGGGTGGCAGCTGTTCCTGCGGGACCGTGCGATTCGAATTCGATGGTCCGGCGGAAAAAATGCTGCACTGCCATTGCCGGGACTGCCGGAAGTCGCGCAGCGCGCCGTTTTCGACCAATGTTTTTGTCGTTTCCGATTGTTTTCGCTGGACACGTGGTACAGACAACATCGTCCATTATCAAGGTCCACCTGCGCCGCACTTTCACGTGGCGTTTTGTCGCCGCTGCAGTGCGCCGCTGCCGGTGGAGGGAGACGCCGAGGAACACGTGATGATTCCCGCCGGCGCGATCGATCAGGACCCCGGCATCAGGCCGCAGGCTCACTGCCGGGTTGCCGAGAAGGCGTCCTGGGTCGAGATATCTGACGACCTGCCGCAATTCGACTGATTGGCCCTGAGCGCTTTTTTTTTCCAGTATAGTCAGCAGATAGTTCAAGAGGTCGACGAATTGCAGCAAGACTACTTACAGATGCGCGTGCTCGAACTGGCGCCCCAGGTCTATGTTACCGGGCAGCTGTTCGAACAGGATTTGAAGCTTATCGCCAAGCAGGACGTTCGCAGCATCATGGACAATCGGTCTGCTGATGAGGCGATGAGACAGCCATTAGCGGCGGATCTTGCCAGGGTCGCGGAGGATCTCGGGATTAACTACGTGCACTTCCCTGTCGACCTCGGACCGATTACCGCACAAGCAGCCGAGGCCTATGCGAAAGCGTGTGACGCGCTCGAGCGGCCACTCCTGATTTTCGGCCAGTCGAGCGCTCGCTCGATGAAGATCTGGGAAATGTCCGAATCGATCTAGGCCTTATTGGTGAACTGCAGGTACCCGTCCTCGATCGGGCCCTTGCCGATGACTTTTTTATCCAGCGCATAGTTCTGCGTGTTGAGCCACGGCGATGCCGTTCCCTGTTTCGGCAGCATGTGTTTTTTTCGCTGAATGTAGCCCGACGAAAAACCCTCGATCCAGTCCTCGCCGGCCATATTCCGTTGATGCTCCTGCAAGCGCGGCGTGCACTGGCGCGTACCTGTCTCGGTCATGTGGTTGAGCAGGCGGCAGGCATACTCGGCCGTAAGGTCGGCCTTCAGCGTCCACGACGCATTGATATAGCCGAATGTCGATACCAGGTTCGGCACGTCGGAGAACATCATCGATTTGTACGAAAACGTTTTGGGAATATCGACCGCTTTATCGTCCACGCTGATTTCCACATCGCCGAGCACGCGTAGATCGAGCCCGGTCGCGGTGACGATAATATCGGCCTCCAGGTGTTCTCCCGACCCGAGGCGTATACCATTTATCGTGAACTCGACAATGGTGTCCGTGACGATCGACGCGTCGCCGTCCCGGACGGCATGGAAAAAATCGCCGTTGGGAACGAGACACAGTCGCTGGTCCCACGGATCGTAGTGCGGCACGAAATGCTTGTCGAAATCGACGCCGTCTCCCAGGTCCTTGCGCGCCATCTTCAATAGCTTGTTGCGCACGAACTTTGGTGCTTTCTTGGCCTGCCAGTAAATCCAACGCTGGTACTGGATGTTCTTCCACCGGGTGATGGCATAAGCGGTCTTCTCCGGCAGCAGTGACTGCAGTAGCTTCGCTAACCAATCGGTGTCTGGTGCCGAACCCATATAGGTTGGCGAGCGCTGCAGCATCACGACATGCGCGGCCTCTTTAGCCATCTGCGGAAGCAGCGTCACCGCGGTCGCGCCGGAGCCGATAATGACCACTTTCTTGCCGCGGTAGTCCAGATCCTCGGGCCAGTGTTGCGGATGCACGATCTCGCCCTCGAAGTCGTCGTAGCCTTTGAACTCTGGCAGGTAGCCTTGGCTGTAGTTGTAGTAGCCGGCGCACATGAGAAGAAAGCCGCATCGCAGCGTGACGGTTTCGTCAGTAGCCTTGTTTCGTATTTCAATTGTCCAGGCGGCGTCTTCGCTCGACCATTTGGCCGACGTCATCTTGTGCTGGTAGCGAATATTCCGGTCAATGCCTGCCTCGGACGCTGTTTCCCGGATGTACTTCAAAATCGACGGACCGTCGGCAATCGCCTTGCCTTCTTTCCACGGTTTGAAGTTGTACCCGAGTGTGTACATGTCGCTGTCCGAGCGAATTCCGGGGTAGCGAAACAGGTCCCAGGTGCCGCCCATCGACTCCCGTTCCTCGAGAATCAGGTAGTTCCGGTCCGGGCACTTGTCCTGCAAGTGCCAGGCGGCGCCGATACCGGACAGACCGGCACCGACAATGACGACATCGAAGTACGCATCTGCCATGACCCGTAGCATCCCATAATCGCGCGCTGGCCGCGACGCGATGAAGTAAGATTGCCTGCTAATAACCATGACCAATCCAGCGAACAAGACAGTTCTGATCACCGGTGCCGGCGGCGGCTTCGGCCGGCAGATGGTGCTGCAATTTCGTGCTGCGGGCGCGAAACTGATTCTGACGGACATCAACGATCAAACGCTGCAAAGCGCCATTGACGATGCCGGCCAGGCGCTCGTTACGTCAGTCACTGCCGACCTTGCCTCGGAGGAGGGCTGCGCCGCAGTGGTGGAAACCTGCGCATCTTTCGGCGCAGTGCCGGATATCCTCGTGAACAATGCCGGCATCGGTATTGCGGGCCGGCTGGACCACGTCCCACGCGATCACTGGGAAACCTTGATGCAGCTCAACCTGATGGCGCCCATGCGGCTCTGCAGCGAGCTTCTACCCGGCATGATCGAACGCGGCAGCGGGCATATCGTGAACATTTCTTCTATTGCCGGCTGGACGGGGGCC
>JBFFOS010000116.1:0-9352 GCA_041574375.1 Woeseiaceae bacterium | reverse complement strand
GAAGCCGGCCAGGAGCCCTTGCTGCGCCAGCCACTGCTTCATCGGGTAGCCCTTCGCCAGGCCGCGTCGCGCCTGCGCTGTATTAACCTGCAGGTCAGGATGTAACAAAGCAGCACTGACGCCCTGCGGAACCGGCAGAGAGACGACGTCTGGCAGGAGCACCTCCGGACACAGCACCAGGCCGCCAAGAAGGCTCGGCGCCACGTTGTCCGCGTGCAATCCTCCGCTCGCATATTTTTCGCCTTCGAGAGCAAATAGCAGCAGATCGTGAACGGCCAGAGGCGATTCCAACAGCGCATTCACCGCCACCGCCGCCGCCACGGCAGATGCCGCCGAGCTGCCCATGCCGGACTGCAGTGGCACCCCTTTGTAGATCTTGAGTTCTACTCCGCCCCCGTCACCGTGCGCATCCCAAAGAGCCTGCGCGGCAATGGAAGCCGTGTTGGATTTGGCATCCGTAGAAAGATACGGATGAATCTCGCCATCGAGACCACGCACCTCGGCAATAGTGACCGCGTCCCCATCAGTTCTGCGCGCAAGGACGCGATCCCCGGCACCGTCGAGCGCCAGCCCGAGCATGTCGAAACCAACAGCAACATTGCCAATCGACGCCGGCGCAAATGCGGCTACCCATTCAGACATACCCTTCGCCCTTGCTGAGGTAATTGGCCAGGCGTATCAGGTCGGAGAAAACGCCTGCCGCAGTAACGGCCGGACCGGCACCCGGTCCCTGGATAACGAGAGGATTCGCAGAGTACCGCTCGGTCTCGAACTGCACGATATTGTCGGTCAGGTTGATGTTACAGAATGGATGATCGTCGTCGACCGCGTCGAGGCCGACGGACGCATTGCCGTTTGCATCCAGGTTGGCAACATACCGCAGCTGCTTGTTCTCAGCCGTAGCCTTCTTATACATCGCGTCGATCTCGGCGTCGTGCTCGGGGAGTTTCTCAAGGAACTCCTCGATCGAACAGTCCCGCAACGCCTCCGGCACGAGGCTCCGGACCGGAAACTCACCGATCTCGAGGTTCATGCCGATCTCCCGCGCGAGGATCGTCAGCTTGCGCGCCACATCCATGCCGGACAGGTCATCACGCGGATCCGGTTCAGTGTAACCGCTTGCTTTTGCATCACGAACGATCTCGGAGAACGGCCTCGTGCCGTCGTATACGTTGAACAGGTAGGCGAGCGTACCCGAAAAAATGCCGCGAACGGAGCGAACTTCATCACCTGTATTGATCAGATCGCACAAGGTGCTGATGACGGGCAAGGCAGCACCGACCGTGGTCTCGTAGAAATAATGCGAACTGCCCTTGTCAGCGGCCGCCTGCAGTGCCTCGTAGTCCTTGAACGCGCTGCTGAACGCTTTCTTGTTTGGTGTGATGACATGGATGCCATCGGCCAGCCACCCCGCGTACTTCGACGCGATGAATTCGCTCGCCGTGCAGTCGATAATAACCGCATGCGGCAGATGATCCGCGTTGACGTGCTCTTCGAATGCCTCGAGGTCGCTATCAACTGCGTTCGCATCGAATTCGTCCTGCCAGGTGGGAATCTCGATGCGGCGATCACCAAGCAGCATCTTCTGCGATCTTGCGATCGCGCGGATCCGCAGATCGAGGTTGAATTGCTCTGACAGTTTTTCGCTTTGCTTCTCGAGTTGTTCCAACAGCGTCGCACCGACGGTACCCGGACCAATGAGGCCAACGGAGATCGTCTTGTGCGAGAGGTAGAAGCCTGAATGCACCGCACGCAGCGCCTTGGTGACATCCTCCGACGCTACGACGGCGGAAATATTGCGCTCCGAGGAACCCTGCGCGATGGCACGAATATTGATGCCGGCGCGCCCTAAGGCGCCAAAAAATTTGGCCGCGATACCCGGCGTCCCCGCCATGCCATCGCCAACAACGGCCACGATGCTCTGGTTCCCGGTTACGTCGACCGCATTGATCTGTCCGCTCTCCAGTTCTTCGGCAAATGCCGTCGCAACAACCTGGTGCGCGCGCTCGGCAACGCTCGCCGGAACCGCGATGCAGATTGAATGCTCTGAGCTGGCCTGCGAAATCAGCGTTACTGAAACACCGGCGTCCTTGAGTGAGCCGAACAGTCGATCGGCCGTGCCGGGAACACCGATCATGCCGGCGCCTTCGAGATTGACGAGCGCCATGCCACCAATAGCCGTAATACCCTTGATGGTGTCGTCCTGCTCGGCTTTTGGGCCGATGCGACTGCCAGGGTGGGACGGGTTGTGACTGTTGCGAATCAGAACCGGAATGCCGTTGTCGATGACCGGCCCCATGGTCTGCGGGTGAATGACCGCGGTACCGAAGTACGCGAGCTCCATCGCCTCGTTATACGACAACCTATCGATTACCTGGGCATCGGGCACACGGTTGGGATCGGCACTCATGACGCCATCCACGTCCGTCCAGATACAGAGTTCGGCCGCCTTGCTCAGCGCAGCAAAAATAGCGGCCGAGTAATCGCTGCCATTGCGGCCAAGCGTAGTTTGCAGGCCGTCCTGGTCGGATGCGATGAATCCGGTGATAACTGCGATGCCTTCGAAATCGGCCGGCACGATATCGTCGAACCTGGCCTGCGACTCGCGCCAGAGAACCGCCGGGCCAAGCTCTGTCTCATTGACGATCAGGACCTGCCTGGCATCAACCCAGGTGCCGCCGCGTTGCGGCGACTCCTGCCCCAGCAGTGCAGCAAGCATTCTCGTCGACCAGATCTCACCGTAACCCGCGACGACGTCGCGGTTGCGCTGCGGCGCGGATTTCACCAGCGCGACGGCTCTCAGAACATGCCTGACATCATCCGCATCGGCGCTCCATGCATCGAGCACCTCGACCAGTGCGTCACCGGAGAGAAGCTCGCGAGCCGTTGCAGCATAACGCTTACCGATGGCGTCAAGTTCTGTGTTGAACGTATCGTCATCGCGTTCCGCGAGTACGGCCAGGTGAAGGAGCGCGTCCGTCATGCCGCCCATGGCCGAAACCACGACACCAAGACGCGTGTCGGGCATATTCAGAACAATGCCTGCTACCCGGCGGAAACACTCCGCATCAGCGAGGCTGCTGCCACCAAACTTGTGAATTTTCCAGCGATTTTCCGCCACTTTCTCGACCGACCTGTCCGCAAAACCGTGCATGATAACGGCACTTTGGAGCTGCGTCTGCTGTTTTATCTGAAACCTGTTTGAACTGGCCAGAGAGCAGTATGAGAGACGTGGTTCTGTGATTCTTCTTCGCTGCGACGGTTATGCTGCGGAATCACGTGAAAAAATGGTGGGGGCACCAGGACTCGAACCTGGGACCAGCGGCTTAAAAGGCCGATGCTCTACCAACTGAGCTATACCCCCAACAAGGGTGTGCGGCGGGAACGCCACAGGAATGCCGGCGGCATCATACCGGATATTCGCCGCCCGTCAACGCCTAGACGCCCTCTTCGTCCATGCGCTCGAGGCGCTGTCCCGCCAGCCTGGCAGCCGTCGTCTCCGGGAACTCAGCCTGTACACGCTTGAGCGAAGTGCGCGCTGCATCCCATTGCTTGAGTTCGTAGTTGCAGTACCCCATCTTGAGCAAGGCATCAGGCACCTTTCGCGACCGCGGGAACTTCGTCACGACTACTCCGAACTCGGTGAGCGCCACGTCGAACATCTGCGTCACATAGTGCGACTCAGCCAGCCAGTACTGTGCATTATCGGCCAGCTCGCTATCCGGATACGCCACCAGGAATTGCTCGAATGCCATGGCCGCGGGCTCGTAGCGCTGCTCCTTGAGCAGCTCGAACGCAGCCTGGTAGTTGTCGCGATCCGAACCACCCGGCAAGGGCAGCTGGCCTGGCGACAAGGTGCCCCCTTCCATTACGCCGGGCGAGGTACTGGCCTCGAGTTCCTGGATGCGGGCATCAAGATCCGCATAAAGCTGTCGCTGCCTGTCCGCCGTGGTCTCCGAGCTGTGCTCGAGTTCCTCGATACGGCCCTGGATCTCATCATCTCGACGTTCCATCGAGCTTACCTGCTGCGTCAGGTTGACCAGGCTCTGGTTCTGAACTACCCGCTCGATCGCCTCCATGCGGCGCTCGAGCTCGTTCAGTTTGACCAGAACCGGGTCTTCGCCCGGCGGCTGCATCAGCTCACAGCCACTGAGCGCGAGCGCAGCAGCCAGAAGCAGTAGCAGTGTTTTCATGCCAGTATCCATTGCCTAGTTGGGGTACGTGAACTCGACCCGCCGATTCTGAGCGTAATCACTTTCCGAGCTCCCGAATGCGACCGGCCGTTCCTCACCAAAACTCACTGTCGAGATCTGGTCCGGGGACACACCCTGGATCATCAACATCTGCCGCACAGCCTGCGCGCGGCGCTCGCCGAGTCCAATGTTGTATTCCCGTGAGCCACGTTCATCGGCATGTCCCTCGAGACGGACACGTGCACCAAGATTGTTACCCAGCTGCATTGCATGGCGAGCAACCAGGTCCTGGTCTTGAGCTCGAACCTCGGACGAGTCGAACTCGAAATAGATGACCATCGCGAGCTCGCCAGCCGTTGGATCGTCCAGGTACTCGCCGCCGCCGTATGCATCGCCGCTGACGCCGTCGGTCGAAGCGCCATCCGCATCGCCGCCATACGTCGTTTCGACCGGCTCAGGATCAGGAATAGTATCTTGCGCACAACTCATCAACAGTATCGAGATTGCCGCGAGAGCAAACAGTTTGAAATGAGACATCATTTAGCCCTTTTGTGTGTCTTCCAAGCGAAAAAATAAATCAAAATCTCGGGAACGGCGACCAGACCGGCTCGCGGACATCTCCCCCCGCCCGCGATGCCATCTTCTGACGAATCAGCCCATCGGCCGACACCGTTTCCAGTACGCCATTCCGGCCTTGCCGCGTCGCGTAGATCAGGATGTCGCTGTTCGGGGAGAAGCTCGGACTTTCGTCCTGGCGCCCCTTCGACAACACCAGCAGATCCTTGCGCTCGAGGTTCATTACCGCAATGCGGTAATTCCCACGATCGTTATGCACCATGGCAAGCCGCGACCCGTCCGGGGACAGGCGCGGTCGCGCATTATAACTCCCCTCGAAGGTCACGCGCTCGGGTGTTCCACCCGACGCGCTGACACGATAGATCTGCGGCCCACCGCTGCGATCCGACGTGAAATAGATGGAGTCCCCATCCGGAGACCAGGTGCCCTCGGTATCAATGGCCCGGTGCGTCGTCAGGCGGGTCACGTTGCGCGAGTTGATATCAAGCACGTAGATATCGAGATTACCGTCCACGCCACCCAGTGTGACGACGAGTTTGCGTCCGTCCGGCGAGAACGATGGCGCACCATTGATGCCGGGCTTCGACGACACGCGGAAGCGATTACCGGTGCGGAGCGTCTGCACGAAAATCGACGACTTGCTGTCCTCGAACGAAACGTACGCCAGCTGGCGGCTGTCGGGCGACCAGGCAGGCGACATGATCGGGTCCGTGCTCTCCATGACCGTATGCTCGTTGAATCCGTCCTGGTCCGACACGATCAGGGAGTACAAGCGCCCTTCCCCCTGCTGCTTCGCAGTCACGTAAGCAACCTTGGTGCCGAACACGCCTTTGATGCCGGTCAGCTTTTCGTAAATCATATCCGCCGCGCGGTGCGCCGCGCCGCGCATGGTTGCGCGCGTAACACCGGGCATTCTGAAACCAACGAGCTGCCGACGTCCAAACACATCAAACAACTGAAACTGCAGCGTGTACGCATTGTCACCGGTCTGGATGACCTTACCGACCACCACTGCTTCAACGCCAACAAAGCTCCAGTCCTGGAAATCGACGTCCGCACCGTCGGTCGGCTTCTGCAGCATCTTGTCCTCACTGACGGGCGCAAAGCGGCCGGACCGCTTCAGGTCGTCGGTAATGACTTTGCTCACATCGAGTGGCATCGAGGGCGCATTGCCCTCCCACCCAAATGGCACGATGGCCACGGGCGTCGGTTGCGCGACACCCTGTACGTCAATCACAAGGTCCGCTTGCGAGACGGTTGCTGCGAACAGCCCAATCAACGCGATGTATCGTAGTTTGCTCAGCACAATATCCCCAGTTGCTCAGTCTTCTCTTTCGAGGGTCAAGTTTAACGTCAAATTTCTGTCAAATAGATCCGGATTTGTCGGTTCCGGCAGTGGCGACGATCGCCGCACCGCCGCTTCGACCGATCGCCGCACCGCATCGTCGCCATTACAGCTAATGATATTCACTCCGACCACCTCGCCGCCCGGTAGTTGCGTGACGCGAACGCTGCACTTCGTTTCCGGATCAGCGCTGGCAGGAACGGCCCAGTTTCGGCGAATCTTCTGGGCGATGGCAAACTGATAGGCTGCCATCTCCGCCGAGCTGCGCGCGGCGAAGCGGCGTTCCTCGGCTTCCAGCTCGGCCTGGCGCTGTTCGGCCTCCAGTTCACGGCGACGTCTTTCGTTTTCCTCACGCTGGCGCTGAATATCCTCTTCGCGTTTCTTTTCAGCCTCAATACGCTTGCGTTCTTTCTCTTCTTCCTCGCGCTTCTTGCGATCCGCTTCCTCGCGCTCCTTGCGTGCCTTTTCCTCGGCTTCTTTCTTTTTCAGATCCGCGAGGCGCTGTTGCTCGAGCAAGGCATCCAGGCGACGCTTTTTTTCCTCCGCCTCTCGCCTCAGCTCTTCGCTGTTATCGGGTTCGGGCTCGGGCTCGGGCTCTGCAATCACGGGCTCAGGCTCGGGTTCCGGCTCGACCACCGGCGGTGGTGGTGCCTTTTCCGGCACTTCCTGGACGAGTGTTGCCTGCACGGCCAGCGGTGTGAACGGCATCGGGCGCGCGTAGTCGAACGCAACGACCATCGACGTAAAGATGACGACATGCAGCAACAGCGCCATGCTGACCGGGACGATATTTTGATTGTCGCGAATCACGCGGCGGTTTACTCCGGAATCGGGTAAGTATCCAGCGGATCGGTGACAAAGCCGATATTGCTCGCGCCCGCCTGTTGCAGCACGACCATCGCGCCTACGACGTTTCCGTAAGGCACGGCTCGATCTGCCTTGACGTACACGGGCGTTTCCGGTTTTTCGCCGAGAATGATGCCGACACGACGGGTGATCTCCCGCCCTGCCTGCGGCTGGTCCTCGTTGTCGCCCGCATTCAGGTAAAGATTGCCTTCGGCATCGACACTCACCACGAGAGGATCGTGATCCGGCACGGTCTCGATCGGCTCAGAATTGGCTTTGGGCAGGTCAACTTCAATTCCCTGGGTCAGCAATGGCGCTGTGACCATGAAGATCACGAGCAATACGAGCATGACATCAATGTACGGTACGACGTTGATTTCGCCCATAAGCTTGCGTTTTTGCAGCGGTGCAGCCATGTCAATCCCCCAGCTTGGCGCGTGCGTGCCGGTGCAGGATGCTCGAGAATTCTTCCGTGAAACCGTCGTAACGGTATTCGAGTCGAACGACCTTGTCCGCGTAACGGTTATAGGCAATCACAGCCGGAATTGCGGCAAACAGGCCCATGGCTGTAGCAATAAGCGCTTCGGCGATTGGTGGCGCGACGACAGCGAGTGTTGCCGTTTGTTGGCTGCCAATCTGAATGAAAGCCACCATGATGCCCCACACCGTGCCAAAGAGGCCTACGTAAGGACTCGTCGAACCGATCGTGGCGAGCGTCGCGAGGTTTTGCTCCAGGCGGTCGACCTCGCGCATATGCGCCACGCGCATGGCCCGACGACACTCTTCGATGATCTTGTTCGGCCTGTCACCACCCGCCTGCAATGCGCGGTTGAATTCCCGAAAGCCGGATTCGAAGATGCTGCCCATGCCGATACTGCCGCCTTTGGCGCGCGATGCACTCTGGTACAGCGTATTCAGGTCGCCGCCGGACCAAAAAGCAGTTTCAAATTCGTCCGAAGCATCCTTCGTCCGACGAATCAGGCGGCGTTTGGTGAAGATGATGCTCCACGACATGATCGATGCGGCTATCAAGAGCAGCATCACAATTTTTACGGGCAGACTCGCCCCCATCAACAGACCGATAACGGTCAGATCTGCGGTCATGATTGGTTATCCCCAAATAAGGACGGTGGAATGCGTTTCGGCCGCATCGAGTCGGCGTCGAGGTACGCCGCTTTTACGATGCCGCTGATCAGCAGGTCGCCGCCAGTGCTATTACGATAAATCCTCTGTTCGATATCGAACGAAACACGCGTCAGACCCTCGAGGCTCGCCGTCACGACGAGGTCGTCGGAGAGCCGTGCAGGTGCATGAAACTTCGTGTGTACCTCTGCGACCACGAAGATCCGACGCTCTGCTTCCTGCAGCTGCACCATGTCTACGCCCAGCGATCGCAACCACTCCGTGCGAGCTCGTTCCATGAAGCGAAAATAATTGGCGTAATAAACAACGCCCTGCGCGTCCGTATCCTCGTAGTAAACGCGGATGGGCAGCTGGAAGGGTTCGGTATCAGTCATTATTGAACGGTAACTCCCCGTTTGTGGGTTGCTGCTTTGGCGACAGGCCAAAATGCCGATAGGCGTTGCTGGTCGCCACTCGCCCGCGAGCGGTACGCATCATGAAGCCCTGTTGGATCAGGAATGGTTCCAGTACATCTTCGATCGTGCCACGCTCCTCGCCGATGGCTGCGGCCAGGCTCTCGATGCCCACCGGTCCGCCATCAAACTTTTCAATAATCGTCAAGAGCAAACGCCGATCCATTGCATCAAAGCCGTGAGGATCAACCTGCAGTATGTCCATTGCATGCGCCGCCAATGCTCCGGTGACGACGCCATTACCCTTCACCTCGGCGAAATCCCGCACGCGCCGCAACAAGCGGTTGGCGATACGCGGCGTGCCACGTGAGCGCGTCGCTATCGCGGTCGCGCCTTCATCTTCTATAGGTAGATTCAAGATCCCGGCAGAACGTCGCGCAATGCCTTCCAGGTCCAGTGCCGAATAGAACTCGAGTCGCTGCACAATGCCGAATCGATCACGCAATGGAGACGTCAGCAGACCGGCACGTGTCGTTGCTCCGACCAGTGTGAACGGCTGCAGATCCAGCTTGATCGAACGTGCGGCAGGCCCCTCACCAATCAGGATATCAAGCTGAAAATCCTCCATCGCCGGATACAACACTTCCTCAACCACCGGGCTAAGACGGTGAATCTCGTCAACGAATAGCACATCGTTGGGTTCGAGGTTGGTCAGAATGGCGGCGAGATCGCCGGGGCGCTCCAGTACCGGGCCGGAGGTCTGCCGCAGGTTGACGCCCATTTCATTGGCGACAATGTGGGCCAGCGTGGTTTTGCCGAGACCCGGCGGGCCGAATATCAGGAGATGGTCGAGCGCT
>JBFFOS010000115.1:0-9522 GCA_041574375.1 Woeseiaceae bacterium | reverse complement strand
TATCTCGGCACGTCAGTGTCGGAAGAAACCCCGTACGGCGACTGGACCAAACACACTTTTGACCCTCAATACGCACTCGACCCCACGTACGATTCGGGTCTCCGCGCGGATGGACCGGTCTGTATTGCCGGCACCGACTATTCGGTGTTCACCAGGCAAGGTGACCCCAAGAAGCTTTTGATCTTCCTGCAGGGCGGCGGCGCCTGCTGGCAGGATTTCTACAGCTGCAATCTCCTGGCAGTAAGCCAGGAGGGCCAGCAAGGGCAAGAACCTCCCGAGACCGGACCTTATCCAGGCGTGTTCGATCCGACCATGCCCAACAACCCATTCGCCGACTACTCGGTCGTTTACATGCCTTATTGTGACGGTTCCACGTTTGGCGGCGACAACGATGTGAATGACCCGGACTTTCCGTACGGTGCTACGCGCTACCACCGCGGGCTTCGCAATGCCAGCGCCGGTATGGATGTCGCAAAAAAGATGTTCCCGCGCGCCAAGCAAATTACGGTCATGGGACACAGCGCGGGTGGTGTCGGCGTCGCGGCCTTCGCACCGTTCCTTACCCGTTTCGCCTTCGGTAATAACACCAAGCTAACCGTATACAACGATGCCGGGCCGATCGTGGTCAACCTGGGTGCAGGATCGCCACCGGGAGATGGAACGTTTCCATTCGGGTGTCTTGATCCTACCTGCCTCTCCGTGGTTGCCCGTGCGTCCGACTGGCAATTCCCGCAGTTCTATCCTGAAAGCTGCGTCGCTGATGGCCTTTGTGACGCGTTTGGTCAGCAAACGGGGATCATCCACTGGAGGCTCGCAAACGATTCGACCATCCGTGAGGGATTCTATGAGACGGACTCGGATGCGACCAACCGCTTCTACGCCCAGGGCGACGGTAGTCGCATGGATCCAGAAGCCTACCGTGAGCTGGTTCTGGCCGAGCACGGCAAGCTAAACGAAGCTTACCCGAAGCGCTACAAGCGTTTCATCGTCAGCGGTGACGACACGCACGGCGCTATCCAGGGTACCGCCGAGTCGCCCAGCTTTCCTTACCCGCAACCCTTCTTGTTTTATACACAGGAAGCGAACGGTACGTTGCTGAGCTACTGGGCCGCAGAATTCGTCCGCATCGGGCAACGCCAGTCGAAATTCGGCTGGAAAGACATTGTCGAGGATTACGAGCCGGTTCCAAATCCCTGAAACCAGGGGTTGATCGATTGCGCCAACACCCTTCCCGATCGCGCTTATGAGTTTTCTCAGCAGTCAAATGTGGACCAGAAGCTGATTCCGTTCCGCGATACTGTTGCAGAAATTTCACCGGATTCGCGAGTACTTATACCAGTGCATCTGGAAGCATTCGCGGACGAGGACATGCTGCACTCGCGTCGCATGTAGGCGATAATTACACCCATGACTTCATTCATCTCAGAACTGAGGCGTCGTAACGTATTGCGCGTTGCCGCGACCTACGCGGTGGTCGCCTGGATTATCATCGAGGCGGGATCAGTGCTATTGCCGACCTTCGGCGCATCGGAGTCGACGTTTCAGACCTACGTCGTTGTCGTCGTCGCTGGTTTTCTGGTGTCGCTGGTATTGGCCTGGGTATTCGAGGTCACGCCCGAAGGGGTCAAGTTCGAAAAAAACGTCGATCGTTCCGAATCGATAACACCAAAGACCGGCCGTAAACTGAACCTGGTCTTTATCGCTCTGCTCCTGATCGCGCTTGGAATATCCGTCACATTAAACGTCACTGGTATGCGAGACGCGCTAGAAGCACCGCCGCCGGTGACCGTTGACCGGTCATCTATCGCCGTCCTGCCCTTCACGAGTCGCAGCACGGACCCGCAGAACCAGTTATTCACCGATGGTATTCACGACGACTTGCTGACCCGCCTCGCGAACGTCTCTTCGCTGAAGGTCATCTCCCGCACGTCGGTCATGGAGTATCAGGATACGACTAAGAATCTCCGGGAGATCGCGGAAGAACTCGGTGTCGGGGTGGTCCTTGAGGGCGCGGTGCAACGAGCCGGAGACAGCGTACGGATCACTGCCCAGCTAATCGACGCATCGACAGACGAGCACATTTGGGCCAATTCCTATGACCGGCAGCTCAGCGCAGCCAATCTGTTCGCAATACAAAGCGAGATTTCAGAGGAGATTACGCGGGCGCTGAAAGCAACGCTCACCGACGACGAACAGTTGCGTCTTGCAAATATACCCACCGATAGCCTGGCCGCATACAATCTCTACACGCAGGGTCGTGACAATCTCTACAAGCGGCGCCTCGACGCACTATTAGAAGCTCGCGAACAGTTCGAGGCGGCGCTAGCTTTAGACCCGGCTTATGCAGAGGCTTATACGGGTCTTGCCGACAGCGTGTTGCTGCTACTGAGCAATCACCAGGCGATTTCGGCGGATGAAGCATTCGATGTTGCAGAGATGTCGCTCGATAGAGCGCTATCGCTGAATCCCAATCTGGCGGACGCACACGCCTCTCTCGGCCTCTTGAATTTTAAAATGTGGGAAGAAGCCCGCATAGGCTCCGGCCTGGAGGAAGCCGAAGCCAACCTGATCTCGTCCCTGGAACTCAATCCGAACAATGCCAGCGCCTATATGTGGTTTGCATTGGTTCGAGGTGCACAACAGCGCACTGAGGAGGCGATTGAGCTGTATCATAAATCGCTCCGGGTAGACCCACTTGGAAAAATTCCGTACGCCAATCTTCCGAGCCTGTACGCGATGCGCGGGCAAAATGAAGAAGCGCTCGACCTGTATGTCAAAGCAGTGGAGATTCATCCGGACTGGCCGACGGCTTATCAAAACCTCGGTCTTCATCTGAACGGTCTTGGCCGGATCGACGAAGCGGTCGCCTGGGGGATAAAAGGCCGGGAACTGAGCACTGATCCAACCCGCGGCGCACCGATCGTAATGGCGTATGTCGAGTTCGGTGATTACGACAAGATCGCGGCGCTGGCGTCCGGTGTCGAACCGGGCCATCCCATGTACGAGATTGGCCACAGCACCTTGGTTGCATTGCGGGGTGACCCCGCGGGCGCTGCGAAGATTATCGAAAGCGCGCTACAGGGCGTCGAAAATCCCCGGCAAATTCATCTGAACCTGATGACGACGTTTTCTGCATACGCGGGCGATTTCGAAAAAGCACGCAGATACGCGGAGCGGCTGAACCCGGAATTTGCGGCGGATGCGGACCCGGTGGTCGATGCATTCAACGTCGCCAACCTGATCCGCTACGCTTATATTCTGCAAAACCTGGGCGAGAGTCAGAATGCGGACACACTGCTCGTTGCGGCGTTAGATGTCGTTCGCACGCTGCCTCGAATGGGTCTCACCGGGCACGGCATACGGGATGTGCAGATCCTGGCCCTGCAGGGAAAGACTCTCGAGGCACTTGCCGCGCTCCGAGACGCGATCGATGAGGGATTCCGGGGCACTGTCGCCTCGAATGGCTGGCCTATAGCAGTCGATCCTTACCTGAGTTCACTGCGTGGTCAACCCGGGTTCGAGGCGATGGTCGGCGAACTCGACGATGCGATCGAGGTGATGCGCCAGCGCGTTTCAGAAGCTGAGCAGAGTGGCAACTGGGACGAGCTCAGGGCGCTCGTCGCAGTCTGGCAAAGTGAATAGGCTCTGGCCCCATGAACTTCAATAACAGGCTCACCGCTTTTTTTATTGTGTTGTTGCTGCCGCTCGTGGCCGCCGCCGACTGGTTCGACGACATCCGTGACGGCGACGACAGGGAAGCGCTCTATCGAACGCTCTACTTCATGCCCAAGGGTGGCGACCTGCACAATCACCTCTCGGGCGCGGTATTCGCCGAGTGGTGGTACGAGCTGGCACTGGCCCAACAGGAACGCGGGTACGAGTATTACACCAAGGTGCGTATAGACAACTGCCGTGATTTCGGCGGTAACGCTTTCGCGCGTGCCCCTTATCTGCTGCTGTTTCGGAATATCTCGGCGCTCGAGTATGCCGAGCTCGACGAATGTGAGAAGGGCGAGTACAAGCGGCTCGCGGACCTCGACGATCGCGAAAAATCCGCCTGGATGAACAGCATCCGGCTCGACAAGCCCTGGGAGGGGCGTGACGAATTTTTCCAGACGCACTGGCAGCGGCTCAACGCCCTCACCCGCAACCCCTGGCTGCAGGCAGAAACGCTGGTGAAGAACCTGCAGGCCTATGCGGCGGAAGGCATGGTCTACGTCGAGTACCAGATCGGCGCCGGCGCGTACGAGGGTCCGGACGGCGAGACCATCGATACAACGCAGGCCTTCGATATTCTGCGCGAGACGCTGGCGCGCAAGGATGTTCGAGACCTCGGCGTCACCGCACGCTTCCAGCTCGCCATACTTCGTTTCCTGCCCAACGCCGAAGACCAGCTGCGGCGTGTGTACCAACTCGTTTATGAAAATCCCGACCTGCTCGTCGGTGTCAACATGGTGGGCCGCGAGGATAATGACAAGGGCTACCCGGCCCGTTTCCTGCCGACACTGCGTGAGCTGCGGCAGCAGTACAGCGGCGTGCGACTCTCGATCCACGCCGGTGAGGTGGATGAGCCCAACGAGCACGTGCGGGACACGTTGTTGCTCGGCGCCGATCGCATCGGCCACGGGGTCAACCTGGTTTCGGATGACGACACCATGCTCCTGATGCGGCACGGGCCTTACCTCGTCGAGATCAACCTCATCAGCAACCTGTTGCTCGAGTATATAAACGACTATTCCGAGCACCCGTTTCCCGAGTACCTGCGCACCGGGATACCGGTCGCGTTGTCGAGTGACGATCGCGGTATGTGGGAATCGACGATGACCGATGAGTTCTACGTGGCCGCTACCGAGTTCAGGTTGTCGTGGAAAGAAATCAAGACGCTTGGCCGAAACTCACTCGAGCACGCGTTCGTTTCGGATGCGCTCAAAGAACAATTGATACGCGAGTACAACGAACGCATTGTTCGCTTCGAACGCCAGATGCAGCGCCACGGTATTGCGAAGCTCGGCCCCATGCCGAAGACGCGTGGCTTCGTGTGCAATCGCTACGGGCTCTGCAAGTAAACCGGCACGTGGCCAAGAAAAACAGGAATCAACCTGTCGAATTACGAGTCGAGATCGATGGTCTCGACGTTACCGGCGTGCCCAACAAGCGCAGCGCCGCTATCGACAAATTGCTCGAGCTCCGGGGTGCCGAATCGTTCGTGTTTATGCCGTTGGCGACACTGGGTAAAAAGGGACAACGGCTGTTTAGCAACCCGGTCGCCGTGGCCCGCAAGAAGGCAAAGTTACCGGCGGGCGAATGGTATGACGGCGAACTGCGAAGCCTCGATGACGACAGTGTCGTACCTGGCGTTCTTGCATTCGATGTTCGACGGCGCGACGCCCGCGGGATTGCTCAGGCGGTCGGCGTGAATCAGTTCATATGGGGTACGTCCGGTGCGCCGGTCGAAGCGCACGACTCCAAGATATTCGAGGACGATGGCGACCGTTCCTGGAAGTCGGCGCGAGCCCGCGCATTCGTCGGGCTGTCGGATATGTGGGCCTCGGCGCGACATCTCCCCGCTCTGCCGGTAGCGGTCGAGGAGTCGCAAACGACGATAAATAAATTCTGGCAGCTGGTGGCCGTCGTCCTGGGCGCCGCAATCGCTGGAGGCGCGGCCAAAGCAATCCTCTCTGCGCTGCTGAACTCGGGTGAATCGACGTCATGGCTGGCAACGATCATGAACGTCGTATTTTACCCGTTCGTCATCCCGGCAGTTCTCGTCGGTGTCTACCTGCGAGTGCTGATGCAAAGAGGTGAGGAGCAGGCACGCGACTTCACGGCGGGAGAAGCCGAGGAAAACTGGATCAAAGTGGCACCCCACCTGCTCGCCCTTTGGGTCCTGTGCTGGATGGCTGTTTTGCTGCTCACTTTGTTGCAGTCTGTTCCCAGTGCCGAGCTTGGCGTTTTCGGACGCACCAGCGGCGTGACGACGTCGTTTATCATCTGCGTATGGATGTTGCTGCCCATCGCCCACTCCCACGACATCGAGACGCTGTTCAAGTCTGCGTTCGAATCGGGGATGACTGCGGCGGTGTCTATATTCACGATCAAGCTGTCGCTGTTCCTGACCAACCTGGTCACGGACGCAATACTTGGTTTCATCACGGGACTGTTGCCGTTCGGGTTTCCCGAAGGGCTGCAGGCGTTCATTAGCTCGATCATCAATTTCGGCGCAGAGGTGTTTTTTGTGGCCGTGTTGCTGGGCTACGCCTGGTCAAGAACTCGGGAGCAGTTTATGCGGTTGTGAGTTTCGGATGAGAACAATCGGAAGCACAAGGGTTTTCATTCTACAATGACGGAACCTGTCCAAGATCGCCGCCAGCCAACAAGCAAGGGTGCCCATGCCATACCGTCGTCGTGCCGTTATTCTGCTAGCCAGCATTCTCATTTCCGCTACCGGAGCTGCTGAAGTACCGGTGCAGGTCGACACCGCCTCGAAACGCGCCGTCGTCAAGCAGATCAACGTAACCGGCACCGTTACCTCTCCACGTACGGCGGTGCTGTCCACCGCGGTCGCCGGGCTCGTCACCAAGCTGACGATTGATGAAGGTGATCGCGCCGAGACCGGCCAGGTATTGCTCGAACTGGATGCTGAATTGGCACAGCTCGCGCTCGAACGTGCGCTTGCCGAGGTGAAACAGCGTGAAATCGCCGTTGCCGATGCCCGGCGACGATTCATCGAGGCGGAAGAAGTCGGCGCCCAGCGGAGCATTGCGCGCACGCAGGTTGAATCGCTTCGCGCGGAAGTGTCGAGCGACGAGGCCGCACTTGCCGCTTCGCGGGCCGCGGCACGCGAGCAGCAGGCCATTGTCGAACGCAATACGCTCAAGGCGCCGTTCGCAGGCGTTATCAGCGAGCGCTACGCCGAACTCGGCGAGTGGGTAAATCCCGGTGACGGGCTGTTCGAGCTGGTGGCGACAGACAATCTGCGCTTCGACTTTCGTGTTGGACAAGACAACTTCGCCGCTTTATCGCCCGAGACGTCGGTCGACATCACACTGGATGCGTTCCCCGAGCGTTCGATTCCGGGTTATGTCGACGCGATCGTGCCGGTCAAAAACCCGAGCGCGCGAACATTCCTGGTCAGGGTACGCGCGAACACCGATGACACCGGCAATGAACTCTTGATCACGCCGGGTATGTCGGCCCGCGGCAAGCTCAACATTGACATCGGCCGCAGCGGCATCACGGTTCCGAGGGACGCCATTCTGCGCTTTCCGGATGGCCGCGTGACGGTCTGGGTGGTTGATGCCGGAGGCGATCTTCCCGTCGTTCGCGAGCAGGTCGTGCGTACCGGCTCCGAGTTTGACGGCGTCGTCGAAATCACCAACGGGCTTGCTGACGGCGATGTCGTCGTGGTTCGTGGCAACGAAATGCTGCAGGAAGGCCAGACAGTCTCTATCGTCGACGGCAGTCGCTAGCAATGTTCGACGCCATCGTAAGGAACGGCATCCTGATGACAGTGGCGGCACTGATCATCTCCGTGCTGGGTGTTCTGGCTGCGTTTCGCGTGCCCGTGCAAATGATCCCGGACCTTGAAGTTCGAACGGTCTCCATCCAGACATCGTGGCCGGGCGCAACACCGCAGGACGTTGAGAAGGAAATCCTGATCGAACAGGAGGAGTACCTTCGTACTCTGCCCAACATGCAGCGGCTCGAATCCACCGCGTCCAGCGGCAGTGCGGTGATCGAGCTTGATTTTCCGTTCGGCGTCGACATCACGCAAACGCTGATCGAAGTGAACAACGCGCTGAACCAGGTGCCTTCTTACCCAGAGAACGTCGACGAACCGCGTGTATTTGCCAATTCATTCTCGGCCAACTCGTTCATGTATTTTGCGATCTCACCATTGCCGGGAAACCCGCGCAACATTGACATCGTGATGATGCTCGATTTTGTCGTCGACAACGTACGCACGCGCCTGTCCGGCGTCGCCGGCGTCTCACAAGTCAATGTGTCGGGTGGCGCGGAACGGCAGATCCGGATACTGCTGGACCCGACACGGCTTGCGGATCGTCAACTTACCATTCTCGACGTGCGGAACGCGATCCGGGCGCGTAACCGTGACGTTTCCGGCGGCGAAATAGAAGGCGGCAAGCGTCGCTATCTGCTGCGCACCGTTGGCCGGTTTGATTCCATTGCATCGCTTGAAGATCTGATCATCGATCGACGCGGTGACTCGCTGATTCGCCTGGGTGATATTGCCCTCATCGAACTGGACCATTCCGAGATACGAGACTACTCCTATTTCAATGGCGAGCCGATACTCTTTACGTCGGTGAATCGCGAGGCAGGTTCGAACGTTATCGACATCAAGTACGCAATGCTCGATGCGGTGGAACAAGTGAACCGGGATGTGCTGCAGCCCAACGGCATGCGTATGCAGCTAATGGCCGAGGATGCCGGCTACGTCGAGGCATCCATTCGCAACGTCTGGCTGAACCTGGCGCTGGGTGCGCTATTCGCGACTGCCGTGATGTTCCTGTTTCTGCGGTCGGCACGCGCAACGGCAGTCGGCGTACTGGGCATTCCAATCTGCACGATCGCCGCATTCCTCGGATTGCTGGCTGCAGGACGCACAATCAATGTCATTTCGCTGGCCGGCGTCGCGTTCGCGATTGGTATGACGCTTGATAACAGTATCGTCGTCATCGAAAGCATCGAGCTCAAGCGGCGACAGGGTCTCGAGCGGTTCCGGGCCGCCGTCGAAGGGGTAAAAAGTGTGTGGACGGCCGTGCTGGCCTCAACGCTGACAACGATTCTTGTTTTCCTGCCGGTGCTGTTCATACGCGAAGAAGCGGGGCAGCTTTATTCGGACGTTGCCATTGCCATATCCGCCTCGATCCTGGCTTCGATGCTGGTCGCTATTACGCTAATCCCAACGGCCAGCGCGCGACTGTCGTTCGGCACCGAGCATCGCTCGCACACGGAAGGCGATTTGCGGGAACGACTTCTCGCCGGTATCGACGCTCTCATTACCACCGGCAAGCAGCGACGCATGACGATCGGGGGCATTGTCGCAGCAAGCATCGCCGTTATCCTGCTGCTAACGCCGCCGGCTGAATATTTGCCGGAGGGCGAAGAGCCAAAAACGTTCGCGTACATGAGCGCCCCGCCCGGCTACAACATTGAAACGATGCGAGAGATCGGCCTCGAAGTGCAGGACTACTTCATGCAATTCGTTGGCGATGATCCGGGTCGCTTTGAACGCGGCGAGACTGATGCGCCGGCGATCAGATACCTGAGTACGGGCATATCTGCCGATGGCTTTCGCATCATATCGGAACCGATCAGACACGCCGACATCGACGACCTGATGGATGCGATAACCGAACGCTACCGACAGTATCCGGGAATGCGCGCATTCGCCGCCCGCGGTTCGATTATCTCCAGCAACGATGGCGGAACGCGCAGCATTAACCTCGATGTTTCCGGTCCCAGTCTCGATGTTATCTACGCAGCGGCGATGGCAAC
>JBFFOS010000114.1:0-9534 GCA_041574375.1 Woeseiaceae bacterium | reverse complement strand
TGAATGGATCGACTGGAACGACCGCGACAGCAGTATTTTGAGCTGGTTACGACGCGACAGGCATGGGCACTCCATCATCTGCGTGGCAAACCTGACGCCGCTGGTCCGCGAATCCTATAGAATCGGTGTTCCGGAAGGCGGTACCTACCGAATTGTTCTGAATACTGACGATCGCAACTACGGAGGTAGCGGCGTTGGTAGCGATACCGTTACGTCCAGTGATGTCGAACAACATGAAAGGCCGTTCTCACTCGATCTGACGCTGCCTCCCCTCGCAACTATTTTTCTGGAGAAGGAATAATGTCCTCGAAGCCCGATAAACAAGTCGGCGACAGGGAGCTGTTACAGACATCGGCATTGCCGATGACCGCGGATGCGATCCTCAGCGATTTCACGCACTACTTCGGCCGGATGCTCGGCCGGCAAACGATCCAGATTGATTCTCCCTTCCTGTACCAGTCCGTCGTCTATGCGGCACGCGATCGTCTCATGGAGCGCTGGAACAAGACTCGAAATGCGGTCGAGGTCCAGGACAATCGTCGCGTTGCCTACCTGTCGCTCGAATTCCTGATGGGGCGCTTGCTGCGCAACGCTCTCCTGAATCTCGGCATTGAAGACGAGACGACCGAAGCCCTGGAGCGCATCGGGCTGGATCTCGAGGATGTGTGCGAACGCGAACAAGACACCGGCCTTGGCAACGGCGGCCTCGGTCGTCTCGCTGCCTGCTTCCTTGACAGCTGCGCCACGTTGGCGCTGCCGGTCATAGGCTATGGCATCCGCTACCAGTACGGAATGTTCCACCAGCGTCTCGAAAACGGCTACCAGGTTGAGGAGGCCGATTCGTGGTTGCGCGAAGGCTTCCCCTGGGAAATCGAGCGCATCGAGTATGCCCAGACGATCAAGTTCGGAGGTCGTAGCGACGTGCAGATAGATGCTCGTGGCAAGTCGCGACATGTGTGGGTCGATACGCACGACGTGCTCGCGATCCCCTACGATGTACCCGTACCCGGCTTCGAAAACGACATCGTCAACACCTTGCGGCTTTGGTCGGCCGCCGCCCGCAACGAGTTCGACCTGGAGGAATTCAATGCGGGCAGTTATGCCGATTCCGTCGCCTCAAAGAACGAGGCGGAAAATATCACGATGGTGCTTTACCCGAACGCGGCAACTGAAAACGGCCAGGAGCTTCGCCTTCGACAGCAGTACTTTCTGGCATCGGCCAGCCTGCAGGACACGATTCGCAACTGGCAACGACGACATGGTGATGACTTCTCGGAGTTTGGTGCGAAAAATTGCTTCCAGCTCAACGATACTCACCCGGCCATTGCCGTCGCCGAACTCATGCGCCTCCTGATCGACCAGCACGGTATCGAATGGGACCAGGCCTGGGACATCACACAGAAGACGATGGCCTATACGAACCACACGCTACTGCCGGAAGCACTCGAAATGTGGTCCGTCGCAATGTTCCGGCGCCTGTTGCCACGATTGCTCGATATCATCTACGAAATCAATGCACGATTCATCGCAGATATCGGCCAGCGGTGGCCCGGTGACAACGACCGCGTACGACGGATGTCGCTTATCCAGGAAGGCCCGGAGCCGATGATCCGCATGGCCTACCTCGCGATTGTCGGCAGTTTCTCGGTCAACGGCGTTGCGGAATTGCACTCACGGCTCCTGTGCGAAGGCCTGTTTCGCGACTTTGCCGAACTCTGGCCCGAGCGTTTCAATAACAAGACCAACGGCGTAACGCAGCGCCGCTGGCTTGCTGCATGCAATCCCGGGCTTGCAGCGCTGATTGACGCAACGATCGGCGAAGGCTGGAAAACGGAGCTTTCCAAACTGGCTGCGCTTGCAGAGTACGCTGATGATCCAGATTTCCAGGCTCGCTGGCGCGACGTAAAGCTGGGCAATAAGAACCGATTGGCAACCGACCTCGAGAAAAAGACAGGGCTCGACGTGTCCACCGACATGATGTTCGACATCCAGGTCAAGCGCATTCACGAATACAAGCGGCAACTGTTGAATGTCCTGCATGCGATTCATCTGTATGACCGTATTCGCCGCGGAGACGGCGAGGGTCTCGTACCCCGCCTGATACTTATCGGCGGCAAGGCGGCGCCTGGCTATGTTATGGCCAAGTCGGTTATCAAGTGCATCAATAACGTCGCTCGCGTGATCAACTCCGACCCGGCCATGAAGGGCCGCCTGCAATTGATCTTCTATCCGGACTACAACGTCACGGGTATGGAGAAGATCTGCCCGGCCGCCGACTTGTCCGAACAGATTTCGACGGCAGGCAAGGAAGCGTCCGGCACGGGCAACATGAAATTCATGATGAACGGCGCGATTACCATTGGCACGCTTGACGGCGCCAACGTAGAAATTCGCGAAGCGGTTAGCGACGAAAACTTTTTCCTGTTTGGCAATACGGTGGAAGACATCGAGGCGCTGCGTGGACACTATGACCCGCAGGCCATTATCGAAGGTGACGTTGATTTCAAGCGCGTTATGCATTTTCTCGAGAGTGGTCACTTCAATCACTTCGAGCCGGGCATCTTCGACTCGATCATCCAGTCGATCAGGGAACCCGCCGACCAGTGGATGACCGCGGCGGACTTCCGTAGTTTTGTTGATGCACAAAACGCCGCGGGACAGGCGTACCTGGACACACCGCGCTGGACACGCATGAGTATTTTGAATGCAGCGAATTCCGGGCGCTTTTCAACGGATAGAACCATGCGCGAATACAACGAGGACATCTGGCACCTCCAGCCGCTCGCTCACGAGACTTCATGATCGAGAAAGGCTCACCCGAAACGCTCGGTCCGTCACCGGACAATGACGGCACTAACTTCGCCCTCTTTTCGACGCTAGCAGAGCGTGTGGAACTGTGCCTGTTTGATGACCATGGTGCGCAAACTGAAAGACACGATCTGCCCGACTGCAGTAATGGCGTCTGGCACGGCTACCTGCCCCGCTGCGCGCCGGGTCAGCGCTATGGCTATCGCGTTCATGGCCCCTACGATCCGTCACGCGGACTGCGCTGCAATGCGAATAACCTGCTGGTCGATCCTTACGCACGCCGGCTGCACGGTGAGTTCCGTTGGGTAGACGCAGTGTTTGATGATAATGAACTCGACAGTGCAGGTAGCGTGCCCTACAGCGTCGTTACCGCAAGCGGCACCCCTTGTGGCGACCCGCCGGTCCGAATTCCGTGGGCCGAAACGATTTTCTACGAGTGCAATGTCCGCGGCTACACGATGCGCCACCCGGGCGTCGGTGAAAAGGACCGCGGCAAGTTCTCGGGGCTAAGAAACAAGCAGGTCATCGAGTACCTCAAAGCGCTTGGCATTACATCGGTCGAACTCATGCCCGTGTATACGTTTATTGACGAGCGTCATCTCGTGGATCAGGGGCTGCGCAATCTCTGGGGATACAACACGATATCGTTTTTCGCTCCGATGCCGCGCTATGCAAATGGCGACGCCGACCTCGAGCTTCGGGACACCGTGCGCGCAATCCACGACGCAGGCCTCGAAGTCATACTCGACGTTGCGTATAACCATACCGGAGAGGGCGGTGATGACGGGCCGACCATTGCCTTTCGCGGCATCGATAATCTCTCCTACTATCGGACGCCTCCCCACAACCCTGGCACCTACGTTAACGACACCGGTTGCGGCAATACGCTGGAAGTGGAACACCCTCGCGTCCGGCAGATCATCCTCGACAGCCTCGGTTATTTTGCCGAAGCCATGGGCATCGATGGCTTTCGATTCGACCTCGCGACGATACTCGGACGACGCAGTCACGAGTTTTCCAAAGGGCACCCGCTGTTACTCGATATCAGCAACGACGCCCGGCTCGCAGACGCCAAGCTGATAGCAGAGCCCTGGGACCCGGGTCCCGGTGGCTATCAACTGGGTAATTTTCCTCCGCGGTGGGCCGAGTGGAACGACAACTATCGCGACGGTGTGCGGCAGTTCTGGCGTGGCGACCATGGCAAGAGCGGCGTACTGGCGAGGCGCCTGCACGGGTCGTCCGATATTTTCGAGGCCAGCGGTCGCGGCCCGACAACGAGTATCAACTTCGTAACCGCACACGACGGGTTCACGCTGCTGGACTCGGTCAGTTACGTCAACCGGCATAACGAGGCGAATGGCGAGGACAATCGGGACGGACACGCACATAACTACAGCTGCAACTACGGCATCGAGGGCGAGTCGTCAGATCCGGACGTACTCATGTTGCGGCGGCGCCATCGCCTCAACCTGCTCGCTACACTGCTGATGTCGCAGGGCACACCGATGCTTCTCGCCGGTGACGAGTTCGGAAACTCCCAAAAGGGAAACAACAACGCCTACGCCCAGGATAACGAAACCGGCTGGATCGACTGGTCCGGCCTTGACGATGATCCACAGTTTACCGAGCAGGTTCGTGAACTCGTATTGCTGCGTCGCGAGACGCCGCTTCTACGTTTGCCGGAATATGTGCACGGCTCGCTGTCGCTGACCGAAGGGTCGATCCGAATCGACTGGATCAACCAGGATGGTTACAAGAAACAGGAACCGGAATGGGCACACAGTCGCGCATTTACCAAGGTAATATCGCGCCGCAAACGCGACGCTACGGAGACGGCAATTGCAATCCTGATCAATGCACACGACGACCCGTCCACGATGCGCCTGGCACGCAGCGATCGGGCCCGGGAGTGGCGTATTGCCTTCTGCAGCGGACAGGACGGCCCGGAATTCGACGGCAAACGACAGGTTAAAATGCCCGCGCTGTCAATCGCGTTGCTACTCTCCGGCTAAGAATTACAACGGCAGTGCCGTCGAATACTTGACGCGCTTCAGTACGAAGGTCGAACTCGCCGATCGCACGGCCTGGTGTCGCAGGATCTCGGCATTGAGAAAGTCGTTGTAACTATCCATATCGCGAGCGACAACCTGCAACAGGTAATCGCGGTCACCCGATACCGAGTAACACTCGGTAACCTCGGGCAACAGTGAAACATGGCGTTCGAAACCCTGGCGATTCTCTTCAGTATGTTCCGTCATGGTCACCAGGAGCAGGACCTGGATATTGAAGCCGGCGACCTTGGGGTTCAGCAAGGCGACCTGGCGCTCGATCAGTCCCGCCTCTTCAAAGTCTCGTATCCGCCGCCAGCACGACGTTCGAGACATACCGACGAGTTCCGCCAGCTCGCTTTGATTGCGCGTGGCGTCTCGCTGCAGTTCGATGAGGAGGCGACGGTCGGTACGTGTCAATTTCATTGGGCTTTTTGCTCATTATTTTCTCTATTTTGGAATATTTGTTTCTTTTTATCCAGTTTTTACGCGCAATTTGGACACTAATTTTCGGTATTTCGCTCATAATGTCGAAAAGATTTGTACAGAAGAACAACCCAGAGGATTGAGCAATGGCTGATCTCTTCGAAAACCCCATGGGCCTCGACGGCTTCGAGTTTGTCGAGTTTGCCTCGCCCGTCCCCGGCGTACTCGAAAACGCGTTCTCGCTGCTCGGCTTTACCGAAGTCGCACGGCATCGCTCCAAGAACGTCACGCTGTGGCGCCAGGGCGATATCAACTTCATCATCAATAACGAAGAAAAGAGCCAGGCCTGGTACTTTGCGCGTGAACATGGTCCCTGCGCCTGCGGCATGGCTTTTCGTGTCAGGGATGCACACAAGGCGTACGACCGGGCACTCAGGCAAGGCGCAGAACCTGTCGACATTCCGACGGGCCCGATGGAGCTTCGCCTGCCTGCTATAAAGGGCATAGGCGGAGCAACTGTTTATCTCATCGATCGTTATGAGCGCGGTACGTCGATCTACGACATTGATTTCGTGTACCTCGAGGGCGTTGATCCATATCCCGAGGGCTGCGGTTTCACCGTCATCGACCACCTGACGCATAACGTCTACCGCGGTCGTATGGAGTACTGGGCCAAGTACTACGAGAGACTGTTCAACTTCCGCGAGATTCGTTACTTCGATATCAAGGGCGAGTACACAGGACTGTTGTCGAAGGCCATGACTGCACCCGATGGCAAGATTCGAATTCCGCTGAACGAGGAAGCATCAAAAGGCACCGGCCAGATCGAAGAGTACCTCATGGACTTCAATGGCGAGGGGATACAGCATATTGCGTTCGCTTGCGACGATCTGTACGCCTGCTGGGATCGGCTGAAGAAAAACAACATCGAGTTCATGACCGCACCACCGAACGCCTATTACGAGATGCTCGAGGAGCGCCTGCCCGGTCACGGCGAGCCTGTCGCCGAAATGCGGTCACGCGGTATTCTGCTCGATGGCACCACAGAAGACGGCAACCCGCGCTTGTTGCTGCAGATTTTTTCGGCGAACATGGTTGGCCCGACGTTCTTCGAGTTCATTCAGCGCAAGGAAGATGAAGGCTTCGGCGAAGGTAACTTCAAAGCACTATTCGAGTCGATCGAGCGCGACCAGGTCGCCCGCGGCGTTGTCGATACAAACGCCTGACAGGAGCGAAGCATGAAACTCAAACGAATTCATCACGTAGCGTACCGCTGCAAGGACGCGAAAGAGACTGTCGAGTTTTACCAGCGTGTTCTCAACATGGATTTCACGGTCGCGTTCGCGGAGGACCAGGTGCCTTCGACCAAGGAACCCGATCCTTACATGCACGTGTTCCTCGACTGCGGTGCGGGCAACGTACTCGCGTTTTTCGAATTGCCGACGCGCCCCGAAATGGATCGCGATCACAATACGCCGGAGTGGGTGCAGCACATCGCGTTCGAAGTGGACGACTATGACGCCCTGCTTGCCGCAAAGAACAGAGTCGAGGGCGAGGGTCTTGAGGTAATCGGTCCGACCAATCACGGTATCTTTCAGTCAATCTACTTCTTTGACCCCAACGGGCATCGACTGGAACTCGTCGCCAATACGCACACGCAGGACCAGATTGACGAACTAAAGCGCGTGGCACCGGCGATGCTTGAAGAATGGAGCCGGACCAAGAAAGCTCCGCGCCACGCAGCCTGGCTGCACGAACTCGAATTCACAGGCGAGAAATAGATGAAATTAGCCTCTCTAAAGGGCGGCCGCGACGGCCGTCTCGTAGTCGTATCAACAGACCTGACCCGCTGCCTGGCCGGCGAATACCCGACACTGCAGTCAGCACTCGACGACTGGTCCAACGCACGCCCTGCCCTCGAGGCGCTCGCGGCAACAGTCGAAGCCGGTGAAGGCGAGGCCTTTGACCAGGCCGACTGCGAGTCCCCCCTGCCGCGCGCCTACCAGTGGGCCGATGGTTCGGCGTACGTCAACCATGTCGAGCTCGTGCGCAGGGCGCGCGGCGCCGAAATGCCGGAGAGCTTCTGGACCGACCCTCTCATGTACCAGGGTGGGTCCGATTCATTTATTGGTCCGCGCGACAATATCCCGATGGCGGACGAGGCCTGGGGTATCGACTTCGAAGCCGAGATCGTCGTTGTAACCGACGACGTCCCGATGGGCGTTTCACCCGAAGACGCGCTCGATCACATACAGCTGATCATGCTCGTCAACGACGTGTCGCTGAGAGGCCTGATACCGGGCGAGCTCGCCAAAGGCTTTGGCTTCTTCCAGTCGAAACCTTCGAGCGCGTTCTCGCCAGTGGCGGTTACACCGGACGAACTGGGCGACGCGTGGCGTGGCGGAAAGCTCCATTTGCCTTTGGTCTCGCACCTTAACGACTCGCTTTTCGGCAAGCCGGATGCGGGCGTCGACATGACCTTTCACTTCGGTCAACTCGTTGCACATGCGGCGAAGACGCGCCCACTGGGTGCCGGCTGTATTATTGGGTCAGGCACGATCTCAAATAAACTCGACGATGCCCCGGGCAAGCCCGTGGACCAGGGTGGTGTCGGTTACTCCTGCATTGCCGAGATCCGGACAATCGAGACAATCAACGATGGCAAGCCGGCAACGTCGTTCATGAAATTCGGCGACCGCATTCGTATCGAGATGAACGACGCCAAGGGCAGCTCGATCTTCGGTACCATCGACCAGGTCGTAGAGAAATACGAGGGTCCATAGAGGCAAACCAACGTGTCGATCAAGCTTTACAGCTACTGGCGCTCGTCTGCAGCCTACCGCGTACGCATCGCGCTGAACCTGAAAGGGCTCGATCACGAGATCGTACCCGTCTCACTCGCGCCTGGCGTTGCCGAACACCGGGGCGAAGCGTACCGGGCAAAGAACCCGCAGATGCTCGTGCCGTTTCTCGAGGACGGCGATCTGGGGATTTCGCAGTCGATGGCGATTCTCGAGTACCTCGAAGAAACCTATCCTGAAGTGAAATTATTGCCGCAACGCGAACCTGCGCGTAGCCAGGTACGCGCATTCTGCAACATGATTGCCTGCGACATTCACCCGCTCAACAACCTGCGCGTCATGAATTACATCAAGAACGAGTTTGGCGAAAACCCGACGGGCGATTGGTACGCGCACTGGATTCACGAAGGATTCAAAGCCGCAGAAACCATCGCGAGCGATGGCCCTTACGTCTTCGGCAATGAAGTCACTTTGGCCGACGCATTCCTTGTACCGCAGGTGTACAACGCGCGGCGCTTTAACGTGCCGCTCGACAACTACCCGAAACTTGTCGCCAGCGTCGACCACTGCAACGAACTGACGGCTTTCCAGGACGCCGTGCCCGAAGCTCAGTCCGACGCGGGCTGAGCGTTCAGCGCTTCATCCAGCATCTCGACGAGTTCGTCCCGGCTAAAGCCGTTCTGCTCCCATTCGATCAATTCCACGAGTTCCTGAACCAGGGCTCGCACCGTCCTATCCGCCTGCTCCGCATTCGGTGTAACCAGATAGCGGCGCAACGCCACGTCGGCAGACAAAGCATGAACCAGGGCGGCTGACACATCGTCGGGCTCATCCATCGCGATCTCCTGTTCCGCTAGCTGCTTCGCCTGCTCACGCATTTCATCGGGCACCTCCCCGCCGGAGGCCGCGACACTGTCCATAAAACGTCCAATTGCATTGCGGCGGATGCGAGATTTGTATGCGCCGGGCTCGATGACGCTAACCTGGACACCCGCGTCAGCCATTTCGGCGGCCAACGAATCCGTGAGTGCTTCGACCGCGTGCTTGGTCATACTATAGACCGATCCACCTGGGCTCGAGCGAATGCCGGCGATCGAGCCCGTGGTGACTATACGGCCCTTACTCTCGACGATCAGCGGTATGAACGCCCGCGTAACACGAACCACGCCGTCCACATTTACCGAAAAAACAAAATCGACCTCCTCGTCGGTAACGTCAGCGACCGGCGCCCTCGTTGCGACACCGGCATTATTGACCAGCCCCCACAGACCTCGACCCTCTTTGCGAATCAGCGCCACAGCCGCATCGACGTCAGCCTGCTGGGTGACGTCCAGCCGAACGGCCTTGATATTCTCCAGCGCATCGAGCTCGGCGAGATCCTTGTCCTTACGCGCTCCTGCGTAGACAAAATAACCCTCTTTCGCCAGGCGCTCCGCCATGTTGCGGCCGAT
>JBFFOS010000113.1:0-9570 GCA_041574375.1 Woeseiaceae bacterium | reverse complement strand
TTTGCCACTCGATACCGGGCAGCGGGCGACTGTCTTCTATGTTGACGATATCGCCGTTCGACTCCATGTGCGCACGAACCCGCGCGACCGCGTCATTCAGTTGGTCCGGGAAACGGGAGGAGAATTCGACACGTATCGGCTTACCTATGGGCGGGCCAGGGTCCGGCTTACGGGTCTCGATGCGGATGCCAACCAGATCGCTGGTTCGTTCGCGGATTTCGGCCATGATTTCGTCAGCGGGCCGATGGTGTCTCCAGTCCACGTAGTTGAGGGTCAGCGAACCAATCTGATCCTCGGCGCCCTGGTCACTGCTGCCGGTCTTTGCATACAGGTACTTGATTTCCGGCATGCCGAGTATGCGCTCTTCAACTTGCTGCACCAGCCGGTCACGCTCTGCCGTGGAAAGGTCTCCACGTGCGCGAATGTCGACCATCCCGAAGGGCTGCTCGACATCAGGGAAGTATTCAATTCCCTTGCCGAAAATGAAGAAGGCGGCGTACACGGCAATCAGTAGTGCTGTGACGCCCGCGACGTTCAATGACGGCCGGCGCAGTGTGCGTTTGAGGAACTGGATGTAGCGGCCGGTTAGACCAGTGACTTCGTCGAGGTTGCCCGTCTCAGCTGCGGCGAGGTTACGGCGAGCCTCTTCGGTATTGGCGCCGGTGCGACCGAAAATGGAACCCAAGGTCGGCACGAACAACAGGGCCATGATCAGCGATGCCGAGAGCACGGCGATCAGCGTGATCGGCAGGTACTTCATGAATTCGCCTGACGTACCTGGCCACAACGCCAGCGGAACAAACGCCGCGAGTGTCGTGCAGGTCGAGGCGATGATCGGCCAGGCCATGCGAATGGCGGCACGCGAATACGAATCATGGCGAGAGTCGCCTTCGGCCATGCGTCGATCCGCCATTTCCGTCACCACGATGGCGCCGTCGACAAGCATGCCGACGGCCATGATGAGTGCGAACAGAACCATCATGTTGATCGTAATGCCGAATGAGCCAATCAACAGAATGCCCATGAGAAAGCTACCGGGAATCGCAATGCCGACGAGCAGGGCCGAGCGAATCCCCAGGATGCCGATAATGACGATGAAAACGAGCAACACAGCGGCGAGAACGTTGTTCTGCAGCTCCGAAAGCATGTTATTGACGTCTTCCGACTTGTCGCGTGACGCGACGATCTCGATTTCAGGTGGCCAGTAGCTGCGTTCTTCATCAATGATCGCATTGATGTCATTGATCGTGTCTATGATATTGGCCCGAGAACGCTGGACGACTTCAATGGCAAGAGCCGGCTTGCCGTTCAATCGCGCGACACTTTCAGCATCCTTATAGGTACGCCGAACCTGCGCAATATCCTTAAAGTGCACGACCCGGTCTCCAACAGCTTTGATTGGCAGGTCGAGCACGTCCTCCGCACTCTCGAATACGCCCGGAACCTTGACCGGGAAGCGGCCTTCGCTGGCGTGGAGGGCGCCGGCGGCGACCAGTCTGTTATTGCGACTCACGAACGAGATGATCTGCGCCTGATCGAGACCGTAGCTCTCCATGGCCAAGGGATCGACGACGACCTCCATCAGCTCCTCACGCGTACCGACCAGGCTGACTTCGAGAACACCCGGGAGCGCTTCGAGTTTTTCCTTCAGATCCTTGGCGATGGTAGTCAGCGTTCGTTCCGGTACGTTGCCGGCGAGGTTGAGGACGAGCATCGGATCGAAACGCGACATTTTGACTTCATTGACGGTCGGCTCGTCTGTTTCACCGGGAAGTTTCGCCTGTGCGAGGTCGACTTTTTCGCGAACGTCCTGCAGGGCTCGCTTGGTGTCGATACCCGCGTCGAATTCGAGTTGAACGTTTGCACCGCCTTCATAGGCGTTCGCGAGCATTTCTTTCACGCCCTCGATGGAGCGAAGTTCCTGCTCGACCGGGCGTACGAGCAAACGCTCGGAGTCTTCAGGAGAAATACCATCATGCTCGATGCTGACATAGATGATAGGGATTTCTATGTCAGGTTCGGCCTCTTTCGGAATAGTCACATAGGCGACGATTCCGCCGACAAGTACTACCAGCAACGATAGGACGACGGTGCGTGACCGCAGCATTGCCAGCTCGATTATGTTCATCAGTCGAGATCCCCGGCCCCTTTTATGGCGACTGCTGTCTCGACGTCACTTTCAGGGACGGCGACGGCGACGGTACCCGAGGCCACATAGCCCTGGCCAACCGTAATAATGGTGGCCGTTTCAGGCAACCCTGCAAGCCATACACCTTCGTTGGTCGACAAAGCGATGTCCGCGACAATGAACTCGACCTTGCCGGCGTCGTTGATAATCTTGACGCCTACATTGCCAGCATCGTCAAGCGTCAGGAGTGAAGGCGAGACGCGATGTGCGAGAACGCTTTCAGCCGGGATGCGGAGTTCTGCGGTGCCACCGGCCCGCAATGCACGCTCTTTATTGTCGACTTCAAGTTCAACACCGAACGTTCGTGTACCTTCGTCGGCGACTGGCGCTACATACCGTATGCGCCCACGCACCGTCTCGCCGGTAGCGAGTGCTGCTTCGGCCGTGTCACCAACGTTAACGAAACGAGCGTCATACTCTGACAGGTTGGCGTTGACAATGATCGTGCGATTGTCAACGTAGGTTGCGATTGGATCGCCCCGCTTGACGAAGTCGCCAACCTCGACAGCGCGCGCCTGCAGGGCGCCGGCAAAGGGCGCACGAATGGTCATATATTCAAGATCGAGCTTCGCACGCGTCAATTCGGCCCTCGCCATCTCGAGCAATGCTACTGATTCCTGGAGCTGCGCCTCGGAAACATAGCTTTCCGATTTAAGGCGCTCACGTGCCTCATATTCGACTTCGCGTTGCTTTACCGTAGCCTGGGCCTGCGAGAGTCGAGCGGCGCGATCGCGCTCGTCCAGTCTTACGATGATATCGCCTCGCTCGAGGCTCGCACCGCGATCGGCTCCAACATGAACGATGCGACCGTCTGTTTCGGCGGCGAGCCGCACAATACGGGCGGGAGCGGTATTGCCGTTGACCACGATCATGCGCATGACTTCTTCGGCAGACTGGGTACGGACGCGGACGGCGTTCTTCGCTGTTGTTACCCCAGTGGCCGCGTCTTCCACTATTGCGTCGTCGCCTTCGGCGCTGAACTGGCCGGAAGCGAGCCAAAGTGTAATTGCGACAACGATTCCGGCCGAAATAAGCCAGGATTTCTGTCGCACGTTGTTGCCCGAATTCATTTCAAGTCTGCCTTCTATCCAGTCGCGGTCTTCGCGACCATCTCATCCGCCAGTAAATGACGGTTTTCGGTGATGTAGGTTTCCATCGCACCAGCGAGGGCTTCGCCGAAGCCGAGTACAAACTTCATGCCACCAGGCCAGTCTGACGTACCGCTTCCCTCGATGTCGCGGAACATCTCCTGGTAACGTTTGATTTCCTCGAGGCGGTTATCGAGCACCGTCTCCACATCTTTTCGCGGCATCAGGTGCGCGAAGCACATCGTTGCAAGGAATTCTGAGCGAAGTTTGTGACAGGGGTTCGGGTTTTCCAGCGCTTTGAGCAGGAATTGGCGACCTTCCTCTGTGATCTCGTAAACCTTGCGGTCAGGTTTGCCTTCCTGCGGTATTTTTTCGCAGTTGACATAACCCTGTTTCGATAGTGCCGACAGGGCCGGGTAGATCGAACCATAACCGGCCGCAAAAAAATGGCCAAAGGACGATTCGAAATTCTTTTTCAGGTCGTAGCCCGAGGCGGGCCCGTCGGTCAGCATTCCCAGGCAAACAGTTTTGACATCCATTGCACACACACTCGGCAGCTAACGCTACCCATATATCGGGGCGATGTATGATATCAGTTTGATATATAAAGTCCAGATATATTGTGTAACGAATTGTGACGTAATTTCCCTCTGGTCAGCTGAAGTACTGGGCGAGATAGGGGTTCAGCAGGCGATCCTCAGAATCGAGCTGGCGGCGGATCTTGCAGAAAAACTCGAGGCGATTCGAATACAGCTGTTTCCCGTATTCGGCGCGCATCGAACGAGACTGGCTGAACAGCGGTGTACCACCCCAGTTTTCGGCGAACTGTGCGAGGTCGATAACGAAGTCCTCCCACCCTTTTTCCTGTGTCGATGCTACTTGCAGGGCCACCAGCGGTTCGTCGAATGAGGGTGACAGCAGCGCCGACGTATCTCTGCCGATGCGAAAACCGACAGCGGGCAGGTCACTGCGGTATCCCGAGCCGGCGAATGTCTCGCGACAGAACTCCCGGTAGGCTTTGATAGCAACCGAAAAATCCGAAGCCGGGAAGCACCAGGTCGACTGCAACAGGTTGCGATACCTGCGGCGCCGGCGTGTACCGGTGGCCGTCGCGTTGTTGCCCGTCTGAACCAGCCGCGAATTGACCATGCCGTGAGTCGCGGCGCTGATGCTGTCCATGAGCCGGTATCGTACCGACGGTATCGGTAGCACTCGGTTCAGCGACTTGAAGACATGCGGAAGAACCGTGCTTTCTCCCCAGTCCTTCAGTTTCCAGGGCGTGCCGTAAGAATTACCGAGTTCGGACTCGTATCGCCGCAGATCGAGATAGACGCGGTCCATGTGCGGTAGAACATAGAATTTGAACCCGACGTCCCGCGTGGCGAGGCGATTGGCCACATCGGCAAAGGTGTCGATCGACAATCCGCGATGTTTTGCCGAAAACGTTGTAATAGGACGCACGCGCAGTGTCACCTCGTAGATTGCGCCGAGAAGGCCATAGCTCAGCCGAAATGCGTTGAGGAGATGTTTCTGCTGCTGTGAAACTTTCATCAGCTTGCCCACCGGCGTAACGACCTTCATGCTGATGACCTGTGTCGAAAGAAAGGCAGCCTGGTCCCCGATGCCAGGACCCATGCAGGGCGAAGCGACGGCGCCGCCAACGGTGCGCTCCATCTGGTCGTGATTACCAATCAGCTCGAGACCCTGTTCAGCCAGGGCGGCAACCAGTTCGCCAAGGCGGACGCCGGCCTCCGTCGTTACCGTATGGTTATAGGTATCTATGCCGACAATTCGGGCGAGCCTGGTCGTCTCGATGATGGTGCCCGTTGAGCAGCTATTGCAATCCGTTGACGCGGTGCCCGCACCGCGAATACGAATTGGAGTCGCGGCTTTACTTGCCGGGTCAAGGCAGCGCATGAGGTCTGCGAGGTTGGCGGGCGTAAATGTCTTGGTCGGAGCCTTGCGTCGCACGAAGCGACCGGTGTCGCGAAATCTCGGGGAAGCCATCCATGTCTCCAGCATTGTCAGTCCATTGCCAAAGACACACAGGCCACATCGGTGTGACAATGTGGATTCGTGTTGGTAACCCCGCTGTCGTAGGAAAGACCCTTAGACCGGAAGCTTTGCGACGCTGTCTTTCGACAGGTGTGCCTTTGTCAAACGATGCCCGATACTTGCATAAGGGACAATGGCTTGCAACGAAGTAGTTCCGGACCAATGATTCTGTCAAATAGGCAGGGTATATATGATATTTGCACCGATGACCTAGGAAGCGCTTAGCAGTCACATGGGAATGTTCTCAACTTTGGTAGGTAGCCGTTTGCCGCCACGGTACCAGCGCTTTTTCAAGCTGCCGGAGCGAGCAGCATCGTGGAAACCGACAGATACGCGCAACACCGTGCTGGGGCAGGCTGCGCTGCGCTGGTTTGAGGGTCAGCAGGCAAGTGCGGGCCTGTATCGGCTGGATTCGGGACAGGATGCATTGGGTGCCCGAGTCGGGTTGATCGAGCGCGCCGAGCAGACCATCGATATACAGAGCTACCTCATCAAGGATGACATCAGCGGCAACCTGATTGCCTTACACCTTGCAGCTGCGGCCGATCGTGGCGTGCGCGTGCGCCTGCTGATGGATGACGCACTAACCGAACAGGTTGATTCCGGCTTGCTGTCGCTCGACAAGCACGACAATATCGAGGTGCGCGTATTCAATCCGTTCCCCCGAAGACGCTCCCGATTGATCAGCCTGCTTGCGAACTTCAACATCCTGAATCGCCGCATGCACAACAAGACGTTTACGGTTGACAACCAGGTGACGATCGTCGGCGGGCGAAACCTGGCTGATGAGTACTACCAGACTGGCGGCAAAACCGAGTTCATCGACGAGGACCTTCTCGTGATTGGACCGCGTGTTGACGATGTTTCCGACGGCTTCGACGAATACTGGAATTCTCCCGAGGCGATTCCGATGGCAGCGTTTGACAGAATGGTCGCGCATAGTGGTGTGGACGAGTCAATTGAAGAAGCACGCCGGTATGTCGACGAGCACATCGACACACCATTTCTCAAGGGGGTGGATGGTCGTCTGATTGAGGATTTTACCGCCGGACGATTGGCGCTGGTCGGCGGTGAAGCAGAAGTCGTACAGGATCGGCCGGACAAAGTGCAGAATTTCGTCCGGCGGCGTGCCAGTGTGACCACCGACTATCTGCAAAAAATGGTGTCTGCCGCGAATGAAGAACTCATCGTCATTTCTCCATACTTCGTGCCGCAAAAGCAGGGCGTGGATTTTTTTGGGGCTCTCGTAAAAAAGGGCGTGCGCGTTGTCATCATTAGCAATTCACTTGCATCGACCAATCATTCGAGTGTGCATGCCGTCTACGCCAGATACCGTAAACCTCTCTTGCGCCAGGGTGTCGAACTCTATGAATTACGGCCGCGATTCGAGGCTATGGAAACAGAAACAAAACTGACCCTGCACTCCAAGGTTGCGACGGTCGATCGGCAGCGCCTGTTCGTCGGCTCCTTCAACCTCGATCCGCGGTCACTTTACCTGAATACGGAAATGGGTATAGCCGTTGATTCACCCGAGCTTTCCACAAATATGGCGACGAGCATCCTCGATACGCTGCCAGATTTTGCCTACAAGCTTCGACTGTCGCGCAAAGGCAGACTTCAATGGTTGTTACAGACTGCAGGGGTCGAGGAAGTGATAACGACGGAACCACAAACGAGCCTCCTGAGGCGCTTTCTGACCAAACTCATGAGTTTTCTGCCTATTGAGGAGCAGATGTAGTGCTACGTCTTGCGGCGACTCTGATGCTGGTGCTGGTTTCATCATTCGCCAGTGCGCGTGCAAATGAATTGAACTACGTCGTCTCGGGTGTGGGTGATCCGCTCAAGACTAATATTCTTGCTCATGTTGAAAACGTCCAGCTTGGTCGGGACGCACGGCTTTCGCAAAGAGATTATGACGAGGTAGTCGCAGACACCGAAAGGCGCGCTCGCGCTGCGTTGCGCCCTTACGGCTACTACCAGCCGGCGGTAAGGGCCCGCATCGAGCGCGAGAGCGATGACCTGTTACGCGTGTCACTGCAAATCAACCCGGGCCCACCGATGCTCATTGTCGCCGCGCAAGTCGAGGTCGTTGGTGCAGGAGCAAACGAAGCTGTGTTCAGGCAATGGCAGCGCTCCTGGCCTTTGGTAGCAGGCGAGATTCTCTTGCAGCCCGTCTGGGAAGCGCAGAAGGTGCGGGCCATTGAGGAAGCCAAGTCGCGGGGGTACCTGGGTGTTGAGTTTTCTGAGCGCGCACTGGAACTTGATCTGGATGAGAACACGGCTACGTTGAGGCTTACCCTCAATACCGGGCCTCAATACATGTTTGGTGATATCGATTTTGGCAAGCATGTCCTGAAGCCGGGGATCCTCGAGTCCATTCCGCGTTTCAACAAGGGCGAGCCATACAACAGCAACATGCTCGAGACTTTTCGGAATGATCTGTGGAAGACGGGGTACTTCACGGACGTTACCGTTCAGGAAGTATCTCAGCCAGAAGAGAGCCCGCCCGAAGTGGACCTTAAGGTCACGCTCGAGACCGATCATAAGAATGCATACCAGGGCTCGCTCGGCCTCGGCACCGATACGGGGATGCGTCTGCAGGCACAGTGGAGCCGCCATCCTGTTTCGCGCAACGGTGACCGCCTTGATGTGGGTGTCGGTTGGCAGGATGAGGACGATGAGTATTCCGCTCACACCTCCTATCGTTTACCGCGATTGACGCGACAGCGGCAATACTGGGTTGCCGACGTGTTCGCCAAGTTCGAGAAAATTGATCTCGAAATCAAGCGAAATCCCGAGGACGAAAATTTCATCAAGATCGGCGATGGCAATGTGAACGAATATCACGTGCGAACCGGTCGCCTCAAAGTACGCAATCTCAAGCGAGGAAACCGGCAGATGTTCGAAACGCTGTTTCTACAGTTTCTGAACACCAGGCAAGAGTTCGATCTTCTCTACCCTCTGCCAATCCGCGAAAACGAGGACACGAATGTCATTGACCAGTCTGACAACAACTTCTCGCTTGGATACGACGTCGACCTGGTTGAAGTTAATGGAAAGGGTTTTGATACTGAAGGCCGGCGCGACCGTGCCTGGATCTTCCATTCGAACAATGCCATGGGGTCCGCTAGCGAATTCACACAGGCGTATTTCTCGACGCGGCGCATTTATCACAAAAGTGAGCGTTGGAAATTTCTGGTACGCGCTGAGGTCGGTTACACAGAAGCCAGGGTCGATAACCTGGTTATCGAAGTCGATAATATTTCGGTGCCGGTGTCATTGACCGAGTTGCCGAATTTCTACCGGTTCAAGGCAGGTGGCAGCCAAAGTGTACGCGGCTATGGGTTCGAGTCCCTGAGCAACAACGATATTGGTTCCAACCACATCGTCACGGCAAGCGTTGAGGCCGAGTTGCGTGTTCTCAAGAACTGGTCTGCGGCCGCTTTCGTGGATATAGGCAATGCGTTTAATGACTGGAGTAAGCCCAAGCTGCGCAAAGGAGCTGGTATCGGCATCCGCTGGTATTCGATTGCCGGCCCTGTAAGCCTCGATGTTGCCCGGGCTCTCGACGTCATAGGTAAGCCGTGGCGCATACATTTCACAATCGGGACGCCATTGCTGTGAGATACCTGCGCTATCCCATCCTGATCATAGCGGCTCTGGTGTTGCTATCGGGATGCCTGTGGTTCTGGATTCTGCATACGACGTCGGGCGCACGATGGGTACTGGGTCAGGCGGAGTCCGCGATCGGAGTCGAAGTTAAAGCCGTGGAGGGTGACCTATCGCGTGGCCTGAGTCTCGATGACCTAAGGTTTGCCAATGACAGTGTTGATCTCATGGCAGGCAACCTGATGGTAGCGATCAATATTGATTTGTTTCCTGTATCGGTCGATGTGGTTAGGGCGGTAGCGCGCGACGTGGATATCAATCTGGTCGAAGCGGATGCCGGTGAACCGACAAATCCGGATATGGGGAAGATTCTGCACAATCTCACGCTACCGATCCCTGTGCGCGTATCCGATTTTCGCGCCTTCAGCATTCTGCTTTCGATGCGGGAAATAACAGAGGAGTTTGATTCCCTGGCGTTTGCCGCGACCTGGTTCGAGACTGTCACGGTTGATCGACTTGACATCGAGAGACCCGACTTTAGTGCAGGTGCCAGCGCTACGATCGACCTGCAGAATGACAATACGCTTAACGCAGAGATCAGTGCTCAACTGAAACCGGTCCTCACCGGAA
>JBFFOS010000112.1:0-9673 GCA_041574375.1 Woeseiaceae bacterium | reverse complement strand
GGGTTTGATATTTGCGTCAGGGTTAGCGATGAAGCGGACATCCTGTTTGTCGATGAGGCCAATTCGAAAATTACGATAGCCCAATTCGATAAGCTGGCTATGGATCAGTCTGTCGAACTGTTCGGCCTCACTGCTGAGGACAGTTGTTTCGAAGCAGATGAAGTGATCGTCGAAGGTGCTGTGGCGCCTTAACAAGCGGTAAGCAAGAGACCCGGGTTCGTAGCGAACCCGGGCCTTTTTATTGCCTGGCAGCTTCACCTGCGCGATTCCTGCATGCAGGACGGTGTCTCCTGCTGTCAATCTGGTACATTAGTGCCCACATCAGGCGATAGAACAGGCGTATGGGGAAACTCCTTCAGGAGCTGAAAAGGCGAAATGTATTCCGCGTTAGCGTGGCGTATATCGTCGTTGCCTGGCTGATTATCCAAGTCATCGAAACGGTCAGCGATCCGTTGGGTCTCCCCGACTGGACGGAGGCATTCTTTATTGTGCTCCTGCTGGCCGGATTGCCGGTGATCATTCTGTTCTCCTGGGCGTTCGAGCTGACGCCCGAAGGATTGAAAAAGACAAAAGACGTCGATACTGCAGAGTCGGTGACCGCGGTAACGGGCAAGAAACTTAACCACACGATTATTATCGTCCTCGTCCTTGCGTTGGGGTACTTCCTTTGGGAACGGCAGGGTCTCGTTGAGCAGGCAACGCAGCCGGTTGAAGCAGCGGCGGACTCGACGGAAGAAGAACAGACACCGCTTGCTTCTATTGCCGTGCTGCCGTTTGTCAATATGTCGGCCGATCCCGAGCAGGAATATTTCTCCGACGGTATATCGGAGGAGTTGCTTAATCTGCTGGCCAAGATTCCCGATCTCCGTGTCCCGGCACGCACATCGAGTTTCCAGTTCAAGGGCCAGAACCTTGATATCGGCGATGTTGCCAGGCAGCTGAATGTGAAGCACGTGCTGGAAGGCAGCGTGCGTAAAGCGGATGTGCGCGTGCGAGTCACGGCACAGCTCATCGAAGCCGATACCGGTTACCACCTGTGGTCCGACACTTTCGATCGTGAGCTGGATGATATTTTTGCCATTCAGGATGAGATATCGGCGGCCATAGTAGCCGCGCTGTCTGAAACGCTCGGCCTGAACGTCGATGCCGCGCCGGCCGTCAAGGCTGCTGCGAACCCCGAGGCCTACAACGCTTTCCTGTTGGCGCAGCACCAGATCCAGAAGCGCACCAAGCAGGACGTCGAGGCTTCGATACCGAACTATCAGCGGGCCCTTGCGGCCGATCCAAACTACGCGCCGGCCCACGCCGGGATTGGCCTGGCGTGGTACCTGCTCACGGCAAGCGGATCGACGTATGGCGCGTTGTCGCTCGAAGAATCCATGTCGAGATCCTTGCCGCACATCGAAAAGGCGCTGGAGCTGGACGAAGAGCTGCCGGAAGCGCTCGGCGTCATGGGCCTGATACTAGAGGCTCGCCAAAGACATGAAGAGGCGCTTCCGTATTTTGAAAAGTCACTGGCGCTAAACCCGTCGTTGACCGACGTGCGCAACTGGTACTCGCAAACCCTGACGGCACTGGGCAGGTCGGATGATGCGCTGAATGAAATGGAAAAGGCGTATCAGGCCGATCCGCTGTCAGTATTGACGTTAAACAACTACACCAATGAACTCCTGTTGCGACGTCGCTTTGACAAAGTGGGGCCAGTACTCGATCGCCTGGCGCAAATCGATCCGGCCCGAGGCATGAATTTCAAGGGATACATGCTGGTTGCACAGCGGCGCGCCGCAGACGGCGCGGAACAGGAACTGCGTGCGGTAGACTATGACCCGGCCAATCTGAGGCTTCGCAGCCAGTCATCATTCAGCCTCTGGCACCTGGGATTCAAGGATGCTGCGCTGGAGCTCTGGCCCTATCCTGACAATATCTTGCCGCTGATCAACCAGGGCATTGATTTCGAATATCGGCTCGAACTGGCGCAAAAGAGATTCAATGGTGACCCGAATAATCAGGATGCGCTCGAGGGTCTCGCTTGGGCACACTGGAACGTCGGGCACAATGAGGAGGCATTAAAGCTCGCGGAACGTTACCTGGATACTCTGGGTGCTACTCGCAGACCTATTGACGGCACAAATATGATGTTTGCACTTGATGCCTGGCAGCGTGGTGACGAAGAAGCGATGCGGGAGCGACTGGTGGGTCTTGAGGCGCGCATTGATCAGAGGCTTGCTTCGGGCGTCGATTTTTTCTGGCCACATTTTCAAAAAGCGATGATTCTGCAAATGCGGGGCAAAACAAGTCTGGCACTGGAGCACATGGAGAAAGCAGTGACTCACACCATCTTCTCTGATGAGTCATTAGGAAGCTTCTACGATCGGATGGGTTTTAGCGAAATGCCGGGATTCGTTGAACTGCGTAAACGCAACCGGCAGTACATTGCCGCTGAACGTGAGCAGTTGCTGGCGAAAGCCTGCGGCCCGGACGGTTTCGACGTGTGGCGGCCATCTGCTGCGGAATGCGGAAAGACGCCCAGCCCCAACTAGTCTTCAATATGTCAGAGCACGGGTTCCAGCGGCAGGAGGCGGTTGAGCCACATTCGAAACCGTTTGCCTTTGCTGACGACAGAATCGGGATTGAAGTCTGGCGTCGATTGCCAGCTGTTCTCAGGCGCGATGTCGCGTTCGATACTCGCGGTCAATTGCCGCGCAAGTTTGACGCTGTCAGCTAACATGCCGACCTCGGTATTCAGGTTCGCAGATCGCGGATCGAGATTGAACGTGCCGATGAATACGGTCTTGTCATCGATCACCATGCTTTTCGCGTGCAGTGCGAATACCGGGTCATTTATTGCTATCCGCGGGTAGCGATCGATGAGCGCTTCCTTTATTGCCGGATGCGGCTTGTACTCGTAAAGTTCAACGCCCGCTTCGAGCAGGTCGTCACGCTGGCCATGGTAGCCGCTAAAAGCCTGGATATTGTCGGTCGATGCCAGCGAGTTTGTCGAAATGCGAATGCGGACACCGCGCTCAACCAGCTCCTTGAATAATTCTATGCCACCTTCCGGCATGATCAGATAGGGTGACTGGATGAGGATGGACGACCGGGCGTTCCTTACCGCATCGATAAGATATTGCGTCGCTTCGCCTCCTCCGCCCAAACCAAGATCGCCTTTGTTCTTGCCCGGTATATCGCTGATGAATTTTACGTGCTCCCAGGACATCGCCTGCAGCAGTCCTGGAAACAGTCTCGGCGCTGACACAATGGCAAAACGAACCTGCGGATCGAAGTTTTTCGGGTCCGCCGCGTAGGCGTGCAGTTCGCGCGATCGCTGCGCCACTGCATCTGGCGTGATGCCGAGGCCCTCGTCCTCGAGAATCGTCTCCACGGAATGGACAAACGGGCTGTTCCAGAACTCTTCAAAGTTTTCACTCATTTCAGAGACGGCCGGACCCAAAAGCAGCACATCGCGATCGCGGAAGTTGTACGTGTGATTGAAGTCGAAGTACTCGTCGGCCATGTTTCGCCCACCGGTAATACCGGCGATACCATCGAATATCGCGGTCTTGTCATGCATGCGCTGATTGACCATCCGGAAATTGGTGACCGCGTTTTTCAAGCGCTGCCACCAGTTGACGCCAACGGAGATGTTCGGGTTGTAGATGCGGATTTCGGCGTTCGGATGTGCGGAAAGTAGGAGCAAGGTTTTGCCCTGCGCGTCAACGAGGAGGTCATCGACAAGTACGCGAACTCTAATGCCTCGCTCCGCGGCTCGCAGAAGTTGTTCGGCAGCCAGCGTCCCAACGTTGTCGGTGCTCCAGATAAAGTACTGCACATCAATCGTATGCGCTGCATTTTGTGTCAGCCATGCACGGCCGATGAGCGACTCTTCTCCTTTCTCGAGAATGTAGACACCGGTTTTCTCTGTCATGCGCTCTTCACATTCCGCACAGTTCTCACTGAGCCATGCAGGCAGGGATTGCGCCATGGCGTTTGCCGCAAGAGCCAGGGGTAGAAGCAGCACGGTCAAAAATTTGATACGGAGCAAGCGCATACCGCCATCCTATAATGTTATGGTTATTGCGTCCGGCTATCGATTAAGGAAAGTGTATGCCAATTTGGTCTATGGCCAGCGACATGGCTGCGAAAACGCCTCCCGAGAGAAATCGTTACGTCGATTTTTTACGAGCAGTTTCAATTCTCGTAGTAGTAGTGGGTCACTGGCTCATAGCAACAGCCTGGTATGTTGATGGCGAACTGACACCGGGCCATCTTCTGAAGTCCCATTCGCAATACCAGTGGCTCACCTGGCTGTTTCAGGTAATGCCGATTTTCTTCATCGTTGGTGGTTACTCGAATGCGGTCTCGTTGGAGAGCGCTGAACGCAAAGGGCAGGGCTACGCGGACTGGCTCGTGACTCGATTGCACCGCCTGATGTCGCCGCTGCTCGTGTTGGTCATCGCGTGGGCGTGCGTTGCCGGTGTCATGACACTCATGGATGTGCGACCGGTTGTTATCGAGTTCACATCGCAGGCGGCACTTATTCCAACCTGGTTCCTGGCCATCTACATCACGCTCGTCCTGCTGGCACCCGTTGCCTATAAATTCTGGCGGCGTTTCGGTTTCTTGTCCTTCTGGATCTTTGCAGGTCTTGCGGCGCTTGTTGATGTGCTGTTCTTTGCCGCCGACATTCGCTGGCCTGGTTGGACGAACTATTTCTGGGTGTGGCTGGGAGTTCACCAACTCGGGTTCGCCTGGCGAGACGGTCGCATGGGCAACGCAGGCAAGTTGCTCGTATATTCGGCACTCGGTTTTGCCGTGCTGTATTCACTGGTTCACTGGGGGCCGTACCCGCAGGCAATGGTCGGTTCGCCGGACGAAGGCCTGAGCAACACGCTGCCGCCGAAGATCGTGCTGATGGCACTTGGCGTATTTCAATTCGGTCTCTTGCTTGCCCTTGAAGGGCCAATGCGGCGCGCATTGTCGGGCGCGCGCCTGTGGACCGCGACGGTCTTGATCAACAGCATGATTATGACGGTCTATCTCTGGCACATTACGGTCATGGTCATCTTCGGCGCCGTACTCTATCTGTCGGGAGGATTTGGCCTGGGCGTTGAGCCCGGAACGAGCGACTGGTGGGCAACCCGCCCGGTCTGGATTGCCGTCTTGCTTGTGCTATTGCTGCCCGTCGCACTGCTGCTTTCGCCACTCGAACGACGTGGGCGCAAACCGGGTTCACCGGTGCCGCCTGCACCGCGACAGGTGACGGGTGCGGTCATGGCGTGCCTTGGCATAGCATTGCTTGCAATGTGGGGTTTTGGTGGCGGTCCGCTGCCCTGGCTGGATATCGCCGCCTTCGCGCTGATAATCGTCGGCGCCGGCATGAGCGGTTTGTTGTCCCGCTAGACAACCGGGTCGAAACAGCACAACACTCGCAACGTGCTGGCCTAGTCGAACCAGCGACTCCAGAAATGCATGCGGCTGTGACTGACCCGCAGTGCCTGACGAACAACTGACTCATCAAGCACATCGCGATGCGGTACGTGAAACGGCGTGCTGACCTCGCCGAGACGGCGAGCATGCCGCCGAATCGCCATATCGGCCATGTAGTAACCATGGTTTTCCAGGATCTTTGTTTCAGCCCTGGTGAACGAGTCCATGTCGGTGCGAATCTCGCCGATCAGGGACTGCTGAATTTCCTCGGAATATCCATACCAGTCGTCCTCGAGCCTTTCCAGTTCGCTGGCGAACTCCTCACTGCAGTCTTCGCAAAAGTTTTTCTTCAGGCTGGCGAGTCGCCAGAAGGCGCCGGTCGGCTTATCCGTCACCCGGCGACTGCGCATGAAGCAGTGATCGTCCTCGGACAGCTCGCAGGGCGAAGGTCCCCCATCGTCTTGCACTGTCTGGTAACCCCGGTGCAAGCGCTGAATGATTGCTCGTCGTCGCAAAGCACCAACCTGGTTCCTGCCAATATCGACGTAGCGCATGATCCTCGAGCCAAACCACTTTGGTACTTTGAAATCGAACGGCGTCCCGGCGTCGGAAATCAGCACGACCTTGTTGCTGTTCCATACCGGCTCCATGCCCGTGTTGTCGTAGACGCCGCCATCGGTCAGGTGACCAATCGTGCGGCCGTCTTTCTTGACCTTGATCGGCCCGAATATCGGCGGGAAGCACGCGGATGCGGCAACGGCTTCCGCGATTGCCATGGATTCTGGTGTTGAATACGTGCCGATCTTGTCCGAGGTAAATCGCCACGGGGTGCCTTTCTCGATATTGGTAGCGAGAAAGATAAATTCGATACTGTCATCCGCTTTGCCGGGCAGTTCGACGAGTCGGCGAGCACCGATGCGTTTGCGGAATGCTTTTTCCAGTCCGCGGGCGCGTGGTGCAGGCCAGACCCAGTTCCAGGCAATGTGCCGCATCAGGAGCCCGGTACGAATGTCATTGCGCGTCAGCTGCCGGAATGGGGCCGAAACCTCGGCCTCCCAGTCGTCGAACGCAAGCCGTGTGGAGTCGCGCTCCAACATGCGGTGTGCAAGAAACCCCGCGAGGATGCTGCCGCCGGATACGCTCGAAAGCCGCGTTGTCTTTTGCAGGATGCCAAGCTCATGGAGCCGGCGTGTCACGCCGAGATGAAAGAGGCTGGCACGATAACCGCCGCCGGATAGTGCCAGACCTTGTCCGCTTAGCTGCCTGCCCATTGCAAAGGACTCCATAAGCCGTAAATATCTCATATTTTTAGGGGTTTGCCGGTATAGTCCTGAACCCGGTCTTGCTCGACCATTCGCACATCGTATTAATTCAATGCAGGTTGTACTCAGAAAATGAACAAACATGTCTATTCCTTCGTCGAGGGCGACGGCAAAAACAAAAAGCTTCTCGGTGGTAAAGGCGCGAATCTGTGTGAAATGACGCAGATTGGAATTAATGTTCCGCCAGGCTTTGTTATTACCACCGCGGCCTGCCTCGATTACCTCGATGGCAATACTCTGCCCGAGGAACTCATGACCGAAGTCGAGGCGCAGATCTCACAGCTCGAGAAGACGACCGGGAAGATGTTTGGCAAAGGTTCCGATCCCTTGCTGGTATCCGTTCGTTCAGGTTCGGCGTTGTCGATGCCGGGCATGATGGACACCATCCTGAACCTGGGCCTGAACGATGAGACGCTCGCAGGCCTTATCGAACAGACTGGTGATCGACGCTTTGTTTACGATGCCTACCGCCGCTTCATTCAGTTGTTCGGCAAGGTGGCACTCGGGATCGAGGACGAGCACTTCGATAAGCATTTCGAGGCGGTCAAGAAACGTGTCGGTGTCAAGGCCGATGTCGGGCTTGAGGCGGACCACCTGAAGGAGATCAGTGACAGGTTCCTTGAGGTCGTGCAACGACAAACGGGTAGAGAGTTTCCGCAGGATGTCATACTGCAATTACAGCTTGCGGTCGAAGCGGTATTCCGCTCTTGGATGGGCAAGCGCGCCGTCGACTACCGCCGTGAATTTCATATCACGCCGGACATGGCGAATGGTACTGCCGTCAATGTTCAGACCATGGTTTTCGGCAATAAGGGCGACGACTGTGCGACGGGCGTCGGATTTACGCGCAACCCGGGCACGGGTGAAAACGAGATGTTTGGCGAATACCTGACGAATGCGCAGGGCGAAGACGTGGTTGCCGGCATCCGCACGCCGAAGCCGTTGCAGGAAATGGAAACCGAAATGCCGGAGCAATATTCGCAGCTCGTGGCATTGCGCAATACGCTCGAAGCGCACTACCAGGAGGTGCAGGACTACGAGTTTACGATCGAAAAAGGCACGTTGTACTGCCTGCAGACGCGCAACGGAAAGATGAATGCGGCCGCGACCGTCAAGACCTCGGTCGACATGTATGGCGAAGAGTTGATTACGCGCGACCAGGCACTACTGCGTGTTCCGCCTGAACTACTTGAACAGTTGTTGCACCCGCGGCTCGACCCGAGCAGCGTGATCAAACCGATTGCCCTGGGTCTGCCGGCATCGCCCGGCGCAGCGTCCGGCAAATGCGTGTTTGATGCCGACCTGGCCGAGAAGATGGGTGGTGAAGGCGCAGAGATTATTCTCGTCCGCGAGGAAACACGACCGGAAGATATCCATGGCTTCTTTGCTGCACGGGGAATCCTGACAAGTCGCGGTGGCAAGACGTCACATGCGGCTGTTGTCGCGCGCGGCATGGGCAAGCCTTGTGTGGCCGGCGCCGAGGGTATTGTCGTCGATGTCTCAACGCGCACCGCGCGTATCGGCGACTACGTCATTCACGAGGGCGACGTGATTACACTCGATGGCGCAACGGGCGAGGTTTTCCTGGGTGCAATTCCGACAATACCCCCAGACTTTTCCGACGACCTTGGGACACTGTTGGCTTGGGCCGATGAGACGGCCGTGCTGAAGGTCATGGCCAATGCCGATACACCCGATGCTGCGACCTCGGCACGTGAATTTGGTGCCATGGGTATCGGCCTTTGTCGGACCGAGCGCATGTTCAATGCAGTCGACCGTCTGCCGATCGTCATCGACATGATCCTGGCGAACGACAAGGATGACCGCAAGGCGGCACTAGGGCGCCTGTTGCCCATCCAGCGCAAAGACTTTGTGGAAATATTTACGGCAATGGCGCCATACCCGGTAACGGTTCGCCTGCTCGATCCACCGATGCACGAGTTCCTGCCGACCGAGCACGACCTGCTTGAGCAGATAGAAAACCTGAAAGTGTATCGCAGGGTTGTGCGTGGCCGGAATACAGCGATAGCGACGCTCGATCATGCCGTCAAGCTTCCGGAGGCGCTCGAAGAACTCAACGAAGAGTTCGTCAACGACGCACTGGCTCGCAAGCAGCGCATGCTGCGCAAGGTTCGCGAGCTGGAAGAAGTTAACCCGATGCTCGGCCATCGTGGTGTGCGGCTCGGGATCACGTATCCGGAGATCTATGAGATGCAGATCCAGGCGGTGCTCGAGGCAGCGATGGAGTGTGCGAAACAGGGCGTCGATGTTTGTCCTGAAATCATGGTGCCGCAGGTAATAACGCTACAGGAGATCCAGCACGTCAAGCGAACTGCAGACCGGCTGGTCAAGGCTCTCGAAGCAGAGTCTGGCAAGACGCTCAATTACAAGTTTGGCACAATGATTGAAACCGTGCGTGCCTGTACTCGTGCCTGGCATCTTGCCGAGGTTGCCGAATTCTTCTCATTCGGTACCAACGATCTCACACAAGCAACGTTCTCGTTCTCGCGTGAGGATGCCGAGAACAAGTTCCTGCCTATGTACAACGAAATGGGTGTTCTGCAGGACAATCCGTTCGAGGTACTCGACACCAAGGGCGTCGGCAAGCTGATCAAGATGGCCGTGACAGGCGGACGCGAGCAGCGCAAAGACCTGAAGATTGGTATCTGTGGCGAGCAGGGTGGGCACCCGGACTCGATACAGTTCTGCCATGACGTCGGCCTGAATTACGTGTCGTGCTCGGGACCGCGAGTACCTGTTGCGAGGCTTGCGGCCGCACAGGCGCAACTCAGAAGCTAAAGTTTCTCCACCGAATCGACTGCTTCAGGACGTTCTCTGGAATTGCAGCGTTTGCATGCGCCGCAGAATGCTGTCGAGCGTACGTATCGCAGCAAGAATGTGCGGTCCCTTGTTGAGCATCACGC
>JBFFOS010000111.1:0-9772 GCA_041574375.1 Woeseiaceae bacterium | reverse complement strand
TCGCTCTCGAACCGGAGCAACAGGTGGGGTCAGCCGTGGCAACAACAGGCTTGCCGTCGAAACGGCCCTGCTCAAATGTTGCCGACAGTACACGACCCCGAGGTAAAGATTTAGGGTCGAAAGGCTTTCAGGTCGGCGTCGTACACTGCAGGAAGCGCCAATTCGATTATCGTGCCTGATCTGCGTATTACAAGTCGAGCTGTTGTGTCCCGCTCAGGACGTTGTCTACGCGATCGGAAATAAGTTTGAGGCGGTCACTAATGCCGCCCTCCAGTTCCTGGTCCCTCGCCTTGGCGTGGATCAGGTCGTTTGCCATGTTCAGGGCCGCCATAACGGCGATTCGGTCCAGTCCAACGATGCGGCCGCTATCGCGGATTTCACGCATCTTTTCATTCAGAATCTCCGCGGAATCAAGCAAATCCGTGCGTTCTTCGGCGGGGCAGGCTACCTGGTATTCCTTGTCTAGAATTCGGACGCTCACCTGCGCAATTTGTTCGGTCATTCGGCGTTCTCCGTCTGCCTTGTTGATGTACTTGTCTGGGTCTGGTTCAGGAACCTTGTTCCATCGCTTTCAGTCGGCTGATCATTGCCTCGACTCGGGCGCGCACCTGCTCGTTTTTTTGTAGCAGGTTGGCGCGTTCCGAAGTAAGGACGTCCTGCCGCTGTTTCAGCGACCGGTTCTCGTCCTGAAGTTGGTCACAAACGCGCACGAGTGCGTCGACGCGCTTCTCGAGTCGTTTGAGCTCATGTTCGAATGTCGAGTTTATGCTCTCAGTCATGTGGTCAATATAGTCACGCGATTCCGCAGAATCAATCATCTCTATCATGTTGTTTCCCCGGACATGGTCTCCGGCAACGGTCCATGGGATCATAAGGGTTTGGTGGCATTGGAAAGGTTGGCTTCCAGATGGACGAAAAAGTCGGTTTTGACGAGCTCGACGATGCGCTACGAAGATGCGGTGCGAGCTGGGATGCTGCGCAGACTCACGGCTTGTTGACAGGCCGTCTGGCGGTCGCCGGCGTGCCCGCGGGTCCGGACTGGTTGCAGCAGGTGCTCGCAGGAACTGACGAGGCGGATGCATTACGCGCGGAGTGTCAGAAGATCCTGGATGCGCTGTATCAGGCAACGTTCTGGCAGCTGACAGAGAGGCGCTCGGAGTTCACGCCCTTGCTGCCTGACGACAACACCGATCCGGAACCCCGCACGCTTGCGATGGCGCACTGGTGTGAAGGTTTTTTGCACGGGCTCGTTTCGTCACAGCATGAGCAGGTGTTGAAAGAGCGGCTGGCCGCAGAACCGCTGTCTGACATCATTCGGGATATGCTGCAGATTACGCGCGCGGGAATCGACGAAGATAGCGATGATGAAACGAACGAAGCGGCGTATGCTGAGATTGTTGAATACATCCGGGTCGCTGCCCAGCTGGCCTACGAGGAACTGTCCGATATCCGGTACGCGGAAGAAAAATGAACTGGCAAGGAAACCTGCCCAATCTCGAGCGAACGAACTAACTATGAAAAGCACCGAATTTGAACGGCGGCGCAGGCAGTTGATGCGCATGGTGGGTACCGGGGGCATAGCCATTCTGCCCGCCGCGCCGGTTCGCATGCGCAGCCGCGACGTTGAGTACCGCTACCGCCAGGACAGCGATTTTTATTACCTGACGGGATTTGCCGAGCCCGAGGCCGTTGCCGTTCTCGTACCCGGCAGGCCGCAGGGCGAGTACCTGTTGTTCTGCCGTGAGCGAGATCCCGCAAAGGAGCTTTGGGATGGTTCTCGGGCCGGTCAGGATGGTGCGGTCGCCGAGTTTGGCGCCGACGACGCATTTCCGATTGACGATATCGACGACATCATTCCGGGTCTGATCGAAGGGTGCAATCGCGTGTACTACACGATGGGCATGTATTCGGATTTCGACTCGCGTATCGCCGACTGGGTAAATTCGCTGCGCTCCGGTCTGTCACGCGGGGTACACACGCCGCAGGAATTTGTCGCGCTGGATCACCTTCTCCACGACATGCGTCTTTACAAGAGCCGCGGAGAAATATCGGCGATGCGCAAGTCGGCCAAAGTCGCCGTTGAGGCACATAGACGTGCCATGCGCCTGGCGCGCCCCGGCCTGTTTGAATACGAAGTGGAGGCCGAGTTTCGGCACGAATTCCGGCGCAATGGCGCCTGGTGTTCCTACAGCCCGATTGTTGCGAGTGGCAAAAATGCCTGTACGTTGCACTACGTCGACAACGGTAACGAATTGCAGGACGGCGATCTGCTGCTCATCGACGCTGGTTGCGAGCTCGATTACTACGCGTCCGATATCACGCGCACCTTCCCGGTCAACGGTCGCTTCAGTGCAGAGCAACGTGCCGTGTATGACATTGTTCACGAAGCACAACTGGCGGCCATTGAACAAACGGTTGCCGGCAATCACTGGAATGATCCGCACGATGCTGCAGTGCGCGTGATTACGAAAGGATTGAAGAAACTCGGACTCCTGGATGGCCCACTGCCGAAACTCATCAAGGACGGCGCTTACAGGCAATACTATATGCACCGCACAGGTCACTGGATTGGCATGGATGTACATGATGTCGGAGATTACAAGGTCGCCGATGAATGGCGCGTGCTCGAAACGGGCATGGTGACGACGGTCGAACCCGGCATTTACATCCCGAACAAGCGCAATGTTCCGAAACGATTCCGCAACATAGGAATTCGCATCGAAGATGACGTCGCGGTGACGACAAAAGGGCCCGATGTTCTGAGCAAGGGGCTGGTCAAGGATGCCGACGACATTGAAGCGTTGGTGCAAAGTGCATGAACAGTAAACACTACGACGTCGTCATTGCGGGCGGTGGCATGATCGGTACCAGCCTTGCGCTGGCGCTTGCGCCGCTCGGCCTGTGTGTCGCGGTGGTCGAGGCGGTTGCCCGCAAGGCGCCGGGCCAGCCGAGTTTCGATGATCGCTCGACGGCGCTATCGAGAAGCACGCAGCGCATGTTCGAGGCGATGGGCTTGTGGCCTGAAATTGTCGCTGCGTCGACACCGATACGTGGCATACATGTTTCGGACCAGGGACGTTTCGGTTTCTCCCATATTGATGCCAGGGAGCAGGGCGTCGAGGCGCTCGGCTACGTGGTCATCAATCGTGTGCTGGGCGGCGTGCTGCAGGATGCACTCAATGACGTCGACGGTGTCGATGTGATTTGCCCGGCACGTATTGTCGGCCTGGAGTTGGGGCCGGATCGTGCGGCGGCGACCGTGGCGGATGCAGACGGCGAGACGCGGGCTTTGACCTGCGACCTGATGGTCGCTGCTGACGGGGCCAACTCGGTCGTCCGGGAAATGATGGGTATCACTGCGCAGAAAAGCGACTACGGGCAGCGTGCCGTAATCGGCAACCTGCTGCCTGAGAAAAACATCGACTTCATGGCCTACGAACGATTCACGCAGCAGGGTCCCCTCGCGATCCTGCCGGTTGCTGACGGGCGCGCCGGTTTCGTATGGACTATTGCGGAAGATGATGCTGAACGCATCATGGCACTTGATGACGATACCTTCCTGGCGGAGTTACAGGGGCAGTTTGGCTACCGGCTGGGTACGTTTTCGCGCGTCGGCAAGCGCGCATCGTATCCGCTCGTCCTGAGCAAGGCGATGCGGCTTACCGCGACGCGCAGCGTGCTGATCGGCAACTCCGCGCACGGTTTGCACCCTGTCTCTGCGCAGGGTTTCAACCTTGGCATGCGTGATGTCGCTGCCCTTGTCGATTGCATTGCAGATGGACGAACCGCAGAAAAATCAATCGATCCAGGAAACGCCGCGATGCTCGAGAAGTACGCGAGCTGGCGTAAATCGGATCAGAAGAAACTCGTGCGCTTCACCGACAGTCTCGTGAAGCTGTTTGGCAGCGAGCGCCTCCCGCTGCGTACCCTGCGCAATATTGGCATGCTTGGCTTTGACCTGGTTCCCGGCGTGCGATCGTTATTTGCGAAACATACGATGGGGCTTGCCGGCCGGTTGCCACGCCTGTCACGCGGGGTGTCGGTGAAATGAACCGCCGTTATCACATTGTCGTGGTCGGTGGCGGAGTAACGGGGCTCATGATAGCCACGTTGCTCTCCAAAGGTCCGCAAAACGAAGCACTGGACATCACGCTTGTCGATGCAGCGTTGCGGCCATCATACGATCCCGATGGTGAGGTCGGTATTCGTGTATCTGCTATCGCGCGCGGCACCGCGGAGCTGTTTGATTCGGTTGCGGCATGGGACTTTGTTGAGGCAACGAGAGCGAGTCCCTATGAGAGTATGCGTGTCTGGGACGAGAACGATTCGCCCGACAGTGCATCGTCGCTCTGTTTCGACGCAGCGGAATTTGCCGTACCGCAACTCGGCTTTATCGTCGAGAACGCGTTGTTACAGGAGTCCCTGTTGCAGCAACTCGATGCCACGGATACCGATCTGAGGTTCGGAGCGCCGATCGGATCGTTGTGCCGCAAAGCGCGGCAGTTCCACATAAAACTCGAGGACGGGGAGGTGTTGGCGGCCGACCTCGTTATTGGCGCGGATGGTGCGCGTTCTTTCGTGCGCTCGGCAGCAGGAATCGAGGCGAACGAGTGGCCGTACGAACAAACCGCCTTCGTCACGCATCTGCAACCCGAGAAGCCACACAAAGCGACCGCCTGGCAGCGATTCCTGCGAACCGGTCCGCTGGGCATTCTGCCGCTCGAGGACGGCAGGGTGTCGGTCGTGTGGTCGACCAGTCCTGAACAGGCGAAAGCGGCCATGGACGCCGACGAAGAAGCGACAGGAAGGATGTTGAGCGATGCGTCGGACTACGTGCTGGGCTGCATGCAGGTAGCGGGTCCGAAAGGGTCATTCCCGCTGTGCGCGCGGCACGCCACATCGTATGTATTGCCCAACCTCGCCCTGATTGGCGATGCTGCGCACGCAATTCACCCGCTGGCGGGACAGGGCGCCAATCTCGGATTGCAGGATGCAGCGGAACTCGCAGCCGTTGTTGCGCAAGCGATGCATGAGGGATTACACCCGGGAGATCGGCCAGTGCTGCGGCGCTACGAGCGCGCTCGCAAGGGGGCAAACGCGACAATGCTCCACTTCATGACTGGCCTGAATCGCCTGTTTACGACAGACTCCCGGGTACTCGGAGAAATTCGAACGGCGGGCATGCGGGTATTCAACCGCAGCGGGCCGATAAGAGAACATGCCGTCAAGGTAGCGCTGGGCGTCAGCTGACGCCCTAATGGGGAGACAATGAAGCAGCGATACGTATACGTGCTTGCCGCGTTGCTGACCATCATCGGTCTGTCCGTGTTCTTCTATAAATGGCAGGTGCTCGGCTTCCCTGTCAGCGAGAACCAGGAAAAACCCGTCTGGACGATCGAGTCGGCGGTGCATTTCGACAGCGGCCCCGGCACGATCAAGGTGCAGTTGCATGTGCCGACGCTGACGCCCGGTTTTCGTATGCTTAACGAAAACTCTGTATCCCGCGGCTACGGATTCAGTCTTAACTACGGTAGCGGTGGCCGCGAGGCACAATGGACCATTCGCCGCGCGGATGGCGATCAGACTATCTACTACCGCATTTCTGTTTACGAAGACGAAACCGTCGACCAGTCCGATACGATCCCGCCGTTTCCGCCACGCCCTGTTATCAATGAACCCCTGAACACCGCGGTCGATGTCCTGGTTTCAGACGTTCGTGATCGTTCCGCGGACACCGCGTCTTTTACAACCGAGCTGTTGCGGCGCCTCAATGATCCGTCCCCCGATCCGAATGTTGAATTGCTGCTTGCCAGTGTGGACACCGATACAGATTTTGTGGGTATTGCCACCATGCTGCTGGCATCTGCGCGAATTCCGGCACGAGTTGTTCGAGGTTTCCCGCTGGCCGGCCGGCAACGAAATGCCGCGCTCGTTCCCTGGCTGGAGGTGCATGACGGTGACCAGTGGTTGTACTTCAACCCTGCGACCGGCGAGCGGAGCCTGCCTGAACGCTTTTTCGTCTGGTGGCGTGGCAATGAGCCGCTGGTCAATGTCGAAGGTGGCAGCAATGTCCGTGTTGACTTTGCCGTGCAGGAGAACCACCTCGATGCCGTGGCCATTGCCGAAACACAGGCTTCCCGGCGGGGTACGACTGCGGTCGACTTTTCGCTTTACAGCCTGCCGATTCAGACGCAGGCCGTGTACGCCGTGTTGCTCATGATTCCTATCGGCGCGTTGGTCATGGTCGTCATGCGCAACATCGTCGGTATCGATGCCTTCGGTACATTCATGCCTGTCCTCATCGCATTGGCATTTCGCGAAACCAAACTGCTCTGGGGCGTCATCCTGTTTACGGTGCTTGTCGCACTGGGCCTGAGCATCCGGTTTCTCCTCGAACGACTGCGATTGCTGCTCGTGCCCAGGCTGAGTGCCGTCCTGATCGTCGTCGTTTTGCTGATGTTGTTCATCAGCATGACCTCACACCGCATGGGGCTGGAAACCGGTCTTTCCGTTGCCCTGTTCCCGATGGTCATCATTGCCATGACGATCGAGCGCATGTCAGTCGTCTGGGAGGAGCGCGGCCCGGCGGATGCGATGCGATCCGGAGTCGGCAGCCTGATCGTTGCAGTGGTGGCGTATATCTGCATGGGTATTGCGTGGCTCGAACACCTGATCTTCACCTTCCCCGAGCTGCTGCTCCTCGTCCTGGCATGCGTGGTCCTTGCCGGGCGTTACACGGGCTATCGACTCACTGAACTGCGGCGCTTCAAATCGCTGTCTGTCGACTGATGTCAGCGGTCGCCCGAAAACTGCGCGAGCATGGTGTGCTGGGCCTGAATGAGCGCAATGCCGATTTCATCATGCGGCTCAATCCAAGACGCTTCTATCCGCGGGTCGATGACAAGGCATTGACGAAAGAACTCGCGCTCGAGGCCGGCATGGCCGTGCCTGATCTTTACGGCATTATCGAGCACCAGGGGCAAGTGCGGCAGTTCGCCGAAATGGTGCGTGATCTAGACAGTTTCGTCATCAAGCCGGCCCAAGGCAGTGGCGGTGACGGCATTTTTGTCGTCACCGGTCGTAGCGAGCGGAAGCGCAATTCTTTCCGCCTCAGCAGCGGCGTCCTGATTTCGGAAGATGAGCTGCAATACCACATTTCCAACATCGTCGGTGGGCAATACAGCCTGAGCGGTAATCGCGACAAGGCGCTCATTGAATATTGTGTGCGCTTCGACCCGGTGTTTTCGGAGGTCAGCTACCAGGGCGTGCCGGATATTCGCGTCATCGTTTATCGTGGTTACCCCGCCATGGCGATGGTGCGACTGCCGACACGTGCGTCCGACGGCAAAGCAAACCTGCACCAGGGAGCGGTTGGGGCCGGCGTTGACATGAGCAGTGGCGTGACATTGAACGGCGTATTGAATGACGAAATAGTCGAGGAGCATCCGGACACCGGGGCGCTTGTGGCTGGCCTGCAGATTCCGGAATGGGACTTCATCCTGGAGACGTCAGCCAAAGGGCTCGAAGTAACAGGCCTCGGCTACCTGGGCGTCGACATGGTCATAGATCGGGATCGGGGACCGCTGATTCTGGAAATGAATGCGCGCCCGGGCCTGAATATTCAGATTGCGAACGGTGCCGGACTTGCGGGTCGCATCAAGCGTATTGATCACTGCTTTGACGCTGACGCCACACCGGCACAACGTGCGGCTGTTGCACGGCATGAGTTCAAAATGCGCAGCGAGGACCGGTAACTATTTCCAGGCGTTGGCTAATTTCTCATTGTGCTGCCATCCAGCTATCCATGCGCCGCTCGAGCAGATCGAGCGGCAGCGCACCGGCGCCGAGCAACTCGTCGTGGAAGGCGCGAATGTCGAAGTCCTTACCCAGTTGTACTTCGGCACGCTCCCGAATCTGCAGGATCTTCAGCTGGCCGATTTTGTAAGCGAGCGCCTGGCCGGGCATGACAATGTAGCGATCAATTTCGTTGACGATGTCATGTTCGGCTTTCGCGGCGTTGTCCTTGAAGAAGTCGATAGCCTGCTGGCGTGTCCAGCCTTTGTAGTGCATGCCAGTGTCGACGACGAGTCGTACGGCACGCCACATGTCATAGGTGAGCTGGCCGAAGCGCGAGTAGGGATCCTGGTACAAACCAAGATCGTAACCAAGCCGCTCGCTGTACAACCCCCAGCCTTCGACAAACGCCGTGAATCCCATAAAGCGGCGGAAGTTCGGCATTGCGTCGAGCTCCTGTTGGAGAGCAATCTGTAAATGATGACCGGGCATTGCTTCGTGGACACTGAGGACCTCGATTTCATACTTGGGCCGAACCTCGGGTCTGTATAGGTTCACCCAGTAAATTCCGGCCCGACTGCCATCAGCCGCGGGTCGCGAGTAATACGCCGTGGTTGTATCGGGGGCGATTGTTTCGGGGATCGGTTTCACGCCATAGGGCATGCGCGGAAGTTTGCCGAACAGGTTCACGAGCTCAGGATCGATGCGCTTGCACGTCGCGAGGTAGGCTTCGTGCAGATCGTCAGGATTGTCGAAATAGAACTGCGGATCCGTACGCAGGTAGATGAGAAAGTCGGCGAAGCTGCCATCGAATTCCACCTCCGCGATGATCTTCTCCATTTCACCGCGAATGCGACTTACCTCTTCGAGACCAAGGCGATGAATTTCATCAGGCGTCATTCGCGTCGTCGTAAACGACCGGGCCAGGTATTCATACCAGGCACTGCCGTTGGGCAGCTCCGATAAACCGATGCTGGCTCTCGCCGCAGGAAGGTACTTCTTGTTGAAATAATTATCGAGCTCGCGGTAAGCGGGCAATACCGTTTCTTCTATGGTTTCGGTAGCCGCTGCGCGCAGGCGTTCCCGGTCCGTTGCGGAAAAAGACTCGGGAAGGGTCTCGAATGGAGTGAAGAACGGGCTGTCGGCAGCAAATTCCACAAGCTGCGCCGAAATCTGATCGGGAATACGCTCCATCAGGATTCGTGGCGAAACGACGCCCGACTTGCGCCCTCGCTCGGCGAGCTTGATGGTCTGGTCGATGACCTGGTCGATTTTCCCGAGGCGGGCGAGCCAGTCGTCGTAATCCTGAATCGTTACGAAGCTCAACTGGTTGGTCAGATTGTTGAGGTTCTGCACGCCGCCGCGCTGTGAGAACGGCAGCAGGTAGCCCTTGAACTGATGCTTGTCGACCTCGTCCTGCAGCTGGCGGCGAAACAGCTCGTAATTCAGTTGCTCCTCGTCCTGCAGCGTATTGCGGTCGATTGCATAGGTGCGTCTTAGAAACTCACGCGCCTGTTTGTCACGTTGCTCGATCGCATCGATGCTCCTGTCCTGCCATGCCTGGTTAAAGCGCCGGTCGCCGAGCGCCGAGGCCATTTCGGGTGAGTTGGACAGCGTCCATTCCCAGTGCTCATCGAGCAGCGCCTGGAAGTCCGCAGTGGCATCTGAGTGCGCGGGACTCGCGACTGTCAGTGTCAGCCAGAACAGCGCGATCACGATTTTCTTCATGCTAAACCCCTGAATTTCCATGGCAGGCATTGTTACCGCCAGGCCCGCTGCTGGCAACCTCACGGGCCATTGGCTATTATGGCGTGCACTGATCTACAGCGTGTGCAGAAGAGACCTCGTTCAATCGGGGCGCCGAAGGCGCAACTCGCTCGGAAACGCTCAGGCAAAAGGACCGCTTACGCTGATCAGCTCTGGAGAGAGGCCCGAAGGGCCCACCGAAGGGGAATGTGGCCTCGAGGCTACTGATCTC
>JBFFOS010000110.1:0-9916 GCA_041574375.1 Woeseiaceae bacterium | reverse complement strand
GGTTGTTATCGACTACAGGGTCGATCAGGACTTTGCGTGCTTCAGACATTAGCTCGTCTCCCTGAAATTCTTGAGGTAGGGGCCGAAGCCATGCGGGCCGGTCCAATACTGCAGCAGCCCGGTAATGCCGTTGCCCGTCAGAGTTGCGCCGGCCATGCCGTCGAGCATGTGTTCTTCGCCAGCAATGCCATCCGGGACTAGGCCCTTGATGACACGGACCTCTGGCTCACCGCTGCTGCCATAGATAACTTTGCCGACCACCTGCGCGCGCCAGGCTTCCTTGTCCATCTGGTCACCGAGGCCGGGCGTTTCTGCATGGGAGTAGAACCGCAGGCCCTTGATCGTGTTGCCGTCAGGCGCCACAGCGAGGTAACCGAGCATCGTCGACCACAGGCCCTTGCCGTAGACCGGCAGGATCACCTGGTCGACACGATTGCCGTCCATGACCAGATACACATCCGCGAAGGCTTCGCGTTTTGCGATGCCCGCGAGGTCGAGTTCGCCGGGAATGGCGACTACCGCGCCGGGATCACCGGCGTCTGTGTAGGCGCCTGTCTCGAGATCTACCGTGCGCGTCTCGATGCTCTCGAACAGCGTGTTGACGTCGGCGCCGGGTTCCATGATGCCGGCTACGTCCAGGATGATCTGCTGGCGATACAACTCCTCGTTGCGCTGCTGCACCGGTTTCAGCACGATGGCCGCGCTGGACACGATGACCGAGCACACCAGGCTCAGGCCGATAGCGACGAGCAGCGTATTGGAAATGCTGTCGCGATCGAATTCTTTTTTATCAGACATTGCGTTTCAGCCTCCGATTTACGTTGGCCTGCACTACGAAGTGGTCAATAACAGGTGCGAATACATTGGCGAACAGGATGGCGAGCATGATGCCCTCCGGGAACGCCGGATTTACGACGCGTATCAGCCAGGTCATGAAGCCGATCAGCAGCCCGTATACCCATTTGCCCGCGTTGGTCTGGGAAGCGCTGACGGGATCCGTCGCCATGAACGCGGCGCCGAACGCGAAACCACCCAACACCATGTGCCATTGCCACGGCATGGACATCATCGGGTTGCTGCTGTCCGGGTTGCCAAATAGCAGCGATGGAACGATCAAGCCGACACATACAGCGACGATGATCCGCCACGACGCAATGCGTGTGTATATCAGGATGAGAGCGCCGAGCAGACAGGCCGCGGCCGACACTTCACCGATCGAGCCCTGCATCTGCCCCAGGAATGCCTGCATCCAGGTGAGGCCCGTATCGAGCACGCCCTGGAAACCCTCGATAGCGCTGATACCCAGCGCGGTCGCGCCACTGAAGCCGTCGACCGGGGTCCAGACAGCATCACCCGAAATCTGCGCCGGGTAAGCGAAATAGAGGAACGCGCGACCGACCAGCGCCGGGTTCAGGAAGTTTTTGCCGGTTCCGCCAAACACCTCCTTACCGATAATTACGCCAAAGGTGATGCCTGCCGCAACCTGCCAGAGCGGAATCGTCGCCGGTAGGATCAGCGCGTACAAGAAGCCGGTAACGAAGAAGCCCTCGTTGACCTCGTGGTTGCGCACGCCGGCAAATATCACTTCCCACGTCAGGCCTACGATCATCGTAACGAGGTAGATCGGCACGAAGTACAGCGCGCCCTGAAGAATGCAATCGTAGATGCTGGCGGGGTCGTAGCCGGCGCCCAGCAGTGGCAGCAGGGCACCGCGCCAGCCTTCCAGTCCTGCGAGACCAAGGCCTTCCATGGCCATGTTGGCCTGGTAACCCGTGTTCCACATGCCGGCGAGTGCCGCCGGTGTCGCCGCAATCACTACGGTGATCATGACGCGCTTCAAATCGAGCGCGTCGCGGACATGCGGCGCGCCGCGGCTCAGGTCGGGTGGGGAAAAAAGAAACGTATCGACGGCTTCGAACAGCGCGTGGAAACGTTCGAGGCGGCCGCCCCGCGTGAACAGGGGTTCGAGGTTATCGAGAAACGAGCGTAGTTTTTTCATTAGCCGTTCACCTCGATTTCGTGCAGCGTCTTGCGCAGGTGTGGTCCATATTCGTACTTGCCGTTGCAAACAAAAGAGCAGAGGGCGAGGTCTTCCTCATCCAGTTCAAGGCACCCGAGGTTGCGGGCACCGTCGGTGTCGCGCACAAGAATGGCCTTGAGAAGTGGTGTCGGCAGAATATCGAGTGGCATGACCTGTTCGAAACTTCCAATCGAGACCATGGCGCGGGGGCTGCCATTCTGCGAGGTCGTAAATTTGTAGCCGTTGCCAAACACCTTGCCGAAATAAGCGCGTGCGGCTGAGAACCTGCCAACGCCAGGCCGCATAAAGGACAAGAACTCGCGTGGGTTGCCTTCCTGCAGAACATTGATCTGCAGGTCGTAGCGACCGAGGTACGATGCCCATCCAGCCGCGCGGTGGCCGCGAAGGACCGAGCCTGACACGATGCGGACATTACCGCCCGTGGTTTCGCCACTGATCAGTTCATTCGTATTCGCACCGAGCCTGGTCGCGATAAGCCGGGGATTTTTGACCATCGGGCCGCCAAGGGCGACAACGCGCTCCGTGTGCAGTCGGCCGCTGGTGAACAGCTTGCCGATAGCGATGACGTCCTGGTAGCCGATATGCCACACGACCTTGTGTTCACTGACAGGGTCGAGGAAGTGTATATGTGTGCCTGCCAGGCCGGCCGGATGAGGGCCGCTGAATGTAGCGTGGCGGAACGGTTCTTCGTTCGGTACCTCAATGCTCGAATTTGCCGCCGTGCAGACATAGGTGGCACCGCGCGTCAGCTTGGAAATGGCGAGCAGGCCCTCGATAAAGGCGTCCGTATTTCGTGTGATGATGACGGCCGGATCGGCTGCCAGCGGGTTCGTGTCTATCGCGGTTACGAAGATCGCGCGCGGCGATTTGTCCGGCGCCGGAATCTTGCTGAACGGGCGCGTTCGAAATGCCGTCCACATACCCGAATCAAGCAGGTTCTTCCTGACAGCCTCCTCGTCGAGGTTTGCGAGTTCACTTGCCGGGTAGCTCGCGAATTCCTCGGCGTCATCGCCATCAAGCTTGACGACCACCGATTGCAAGATACGCCGTTCCCCGCGATTCACGGCTGCGACGATGCCGCTTCCGGGCGACGTAAAGTTTATGCCCGGATTGGCCTTGTCGGTAAAAAGAGCCTGGCCGAGTTTTACACGGTCACCTTCACGGACCAGCATGCCGGGTTTCAGATCGTGCGTGTCAGGACCCAGCAGGGCCACCGACGTAACACTGGCACCAGGAGAAATGCTCTGGGCGGGTGCGCCGGGCAAAGGAATATTGAGGCCTTTCTTGATTTTCGTATGCATAAGGATTGTCGTTGATTAGAACCACAGGGCGAAGAGGGCACAGCCGGCTAGCCACAGGCAACCAATGGTGTGGATGCCCAGGGTCGCTTCGATTGACTGCGCCATGGTTTCGCGGTTTTCGATGCCAGCACGGATACCGGTTGATGCTTTCCAACCGAGGACCAGCAGTCCGATTGGGACGAGAGGCGCCAGCATCGGAATATGGCCTTGCAGCGCCAGTAGCGTGACGGCAGCCGCAGCGGAGACATGAATGGCGAAATACAGGATCGCTGTGCCATTCAGGCCGAGCCGGACCGGCAAAGTGTTCTTGCCGCAGGCGCCGTCGGCCTCTGCGTCAGGAACCTCGTTGATAAGGAGAATCGCTGCGACCCAGGCACTGACTGGAATCGAATACAGGATCAGCGCTGAATCAATCGCGGCGCCTTGCAGCCACGCGGCACCTGTCACCGGCAGAACGCCGAAAGCTATCGCCACGGCAGTTTCGCCCAGACCCAGCGAACTGAGTTTGACCGGACCCAGCGAGTAGATAACGCCGAGCACAATGCCAATCAGGCCGAATGTGATGACGGTCGGTCCGCGTTCCACGAAAAGTGCCAGGCCCGCGAGCGACGCGATCAGGATCAATGTGATGCCGAGTCGCGCCATGCGCCGGGGCGAAAGAATGCCGGTTTGGATGAATCGTGAGCCGCCGGTGTACGGGTAGATACGTAGCTCGTTGCGTGCGTCCGTGCCGATCGACTCGTCGCCAACGTCATTCAGCACGTTGCTTGCCGCATGCACGCAGACTGTTGCGATCAAGGCTAGAGCGAAGATGTAGACGCTGAATTGCCCGCTTACGTATGCACCCCAGGCCGATCCAACGATGACCGGAAGTGCCGATGCGGGGAAGAATTTCGGTCGCGTCGCGTGGAACGCGCGCTTCAAATTTTGTTTGAATGAGTCGCCGGCAAATTCCTCCGGCACCGGATTTAACGGTCGTGCTGATTGTTGAGACATGCCTGATCCCTGCTGTAACTGGCCGGGTGAGCGCGGCCAGGCGTTATTGTTGGAAACCTTTTATACGCGATTTCGGCTCTAGATACATACGCGGTTTCCGATAATAACCGAGGGAAGATTTCGCGTATCGAGACGGCGTACAATATCGGCCTTGCTGCAGCCGCGCCCAAACCGGCAAGTGGCGACAATCACACTCAATTTGGGATGAAAAACTATGAAATTCAGCAGGTTGATAGGTCTTGGCCTGGTCGCGCTGATGCTTGGTGCATGCAGTAACCCGGATCAGGAAGAAGCGATGGATGAAGTGACGGAAGGTGTAACGGACGAAATTGCGGTCACGGATGCGGAACTGGCGGGCAATCCGTTCATGGAAGAATGGGATACACCCTATGGGGTTCCGCCTTTTGATGCGATAAAAGACGCGCACTATATGCCTGCGTTCAAGAAGGGCATCCTGGAATTGCGGGCCGATATTGCGGCAATCGTCGATAATCCGGAGCCACCGACTTTCGAGAACACGATTCTTGCCCAGGAAGTATCGGGCAAGCTGTTGACGCAGGTCAGTAGTACGTTCGGCAACATCACGAATACCGAGCTCAACGACGAGTTGCGCGCGCTGGAGAGCAAGATCAATCCGATGCTGACGCGAGAATTCGACGCGATCAACCTTAATACCGAGCTGTATGCGCGCGTCAAAGCAGTTTATGACCGGAGAGACGAGCTGGGTCTGGACGAACAGGATGCGCGCCTGCTCGAGCTGACACATCGCGGGTTTGTGCGTTCGGGCGCCGCACTGACACCGGAAGTCAAGGCACAGGTCGCTGAGATCAACGCCGAGATGTCGGAATTGACGACACAGTTTTCGCAAAATCTCCTCGCCGCGACCAAGGGCTTCACACTCGAACTCACCGAGGATGACGAAATCGCCGGCCTCAGCGATGACTTCAAGGCAGCAATCTGGAACGAAGAGAAGAATGCCTGGGTCGTTGGCCTGAATCGTTCGTCGTACGAGACCTTTATGGTGCAGGCCGAGAATCGTGATCTGCGCAAGCGACTGTTCGACGGGTATCGAATGCGGGCGTCAGGAGGTGACATCGACAATGGCCCGCTCGCCATCAAGGTCGCGCAATTGCGCGCCAAACGGGCCGAGCTGCTTGGATACGCGTCGCATGCGCATTACACGCTCGAAACACGCATGGCTAAAACGCCGCAAGGTGTGGAGGAATTCCTGCTGCGTGTCTGGCGTCCCGGTCTCGAACAGGCCACCAAAGAGCGTGCCGACATGCAGCAAATGATTGGTGATGAATTCACGTTCGAAGGTCACGACTGGTGGCACTATGCCGAGAAGATTCGCAAAGCGCGCTATGACCTCGATGAGAATGCGACCAAACCGTACTTCAAACTCGAAAACGTGCGTGCTGGTGCTTTCGAGATGGCGAACCGCCTTTTTGGCGTGACGTTTGAAGAAGTCGATGTCGACAGCTGGAATCCGATTGTCAAATCGTTCGATGTCAAGGATGCGGACGGCAATCACCTCGGCCTGCTCATGGCTGACATGTACGCCCGCGACTCCAAGCGCGGTGGTGCATGGATGAGTTCCTACCGAATTGCATCGAATATCGAGGGGGACCCGATTCGCCCGCTCATTACAAATAACCTGAATCTGCCGATGCCGCCGGCCGGCGATCCGACATTAATGCGGTTCGACGACGTGGAAACCCTGTTCCACGAATTCGGCCACGGCCTGCATGGCTTGATGACGCAGATCAATTACCCGACCTTTGCCGGTACCAGTGGCAGCCCGCGCGATTACACGGAGTTCCCGTCGCAGATTCTTGAACACTGGCCGAGTGAGCCCGAGATGCTTGCGATATACGCGCATCACTACGAAACGGGCGAGGTCATCCCGACCGAACTGGTCGAGCGTATGCGGGTAGCCGAAAATCACAACCAGGGTTTTGCTACGACCGAGTACATTGCGGCGTCACTCTTGGACCTGCGCTGGCACACGCTGAGTTCGGAAGAAGCGGCCCAGATCACCGACGCGCGTGCGTTCGAGAAAGAAGTCCTCGAAGGGTACGGCCTAATTTCCGAGATCGAGCCGCGCTATCGCTCGCAGTATTTCAGCCATATATTTGCGAGCCCGAGCGGATACTCTGCCGGTTACTATGCCTACCTGTGGTCTGAGATTCTTGACTCGGATGGCTTTGCCGCATTCAAGCAGTCGGAAAACATCTTCGACCCCGAAGTGGCCGCGCGCCTGAAGAAATGGGTCTATGAGGCAGGTGGCCTGCGCGAAGCGGATGAGTTGTATCGCAACTTCCGCGGCCAGGACCCGAGCATCGAACCGCTGCTCGAGGGACGCGGATTTGCCGTTGAAGAGGATGACGAGACGTAACGCATAGTCGCGATGGGCGAAGACGAGATTGTGCAGGAGAATTGCCTATTGGTCAGGGGATACTGAGGACGATTTTCCCGAGTACGCGGCGTTCCGTAATCACCCGAAAAGCGCTCGTATAGTCGTCCAATGTGAACGACTCCGAGTAGCGTGGTCGCAGTTTGCCTGCGGCAACCATGGTGTCGAGTTCCCGCATGTTCTCGAGCATTTCGTCGGTGTGCCTGGCCGCCCATGGGCCCCACCAGATGCCGACGATACTTGCCTCCTTGAGCAGCGTCAGATTGGCAGGGAATTTCGGAATGTCGCCGCTTGCGAACCCGATCACGAGGTAGCGCCCGTGCCAGCTCAGCGCTCGCAAGGCCTGCTCAGCAAGATCTCCGCCGACAGGATCGTAGACCACATCCACTCCCTTGCCGCCGGTTATCGCTTTCACGGTGTCTTTCAGTGGCAGGTCCGAGTAGTTAATCGCCTGGTCGGCGCCGGCTGCCACGGCGAACACCAGTTTTTCGGTGCTACTGGCTGCCGCGATAACCGTCGCACCCATTGCCTTGGCCAACTCCACCGCCGTGTTGCCAACGCCTCCGGCAGCGCCGAGAACCAGCACCGTTTCCCCAGGTTGCAGCCTGGCACCCTGCTTGAGCGCGTGGTAGCTGGTGCCGTAGGCGACGGAATAAGCAGCACCCTGGGCAAAGCTCAGTCCTTCGGGTAACGGTACTGCGAGGTTTTCCTCGACGACCGCTTTTTCTGCGAATGCACCGCCGCGCAGTGCACCGATGATGTGATCGCCGATCTTGAATCTCGTTACCTTGCTGCCAACAGCAGAGACCACACCGGAGGCTTCGTTGCCCGGTATGAAGGGTGGCGGCGTTCGAACCTGGTATTCGCCGACTATCATCAGGACGTCAGCGAAATTAAGCCCCGCCGCTTTGACATCGATCAAAATCTCGTTATCAGCGGGGACGGGATCGTCCCACTCGTCGATCACGAGACTCTCGGGTGGTCCGTATTCTTTGCAAATGAGTGCGCGCATCGAACACGAGTCTACACGGACCACCTGTTCCTGTTCACCTTGTATTAGTATTCTCGCCTTACAGCACTCCAGGTAAACGAGGCCACCATGTATCGCAAGCTAGTTCCGACCGTATTCGCTCTCCTGTTTATTGCTTCCTGCTCGAAGCAGGCAGAGGAGGTCGACAATTACGACCCGGCGCGAGACTACTTTACGTTTGCCAATACGGACCAGTTTGTGACGGAGCATCTTGCACTTGATCTCGACGTGGATTTCGAAGCCGAGGAGTTGCGCGGATCCGCGGTGCACACGATACGCCAACTCGATGCCGCGGCAACTGAAATTGTTCTGGATACGCGGGACCTGACGATCGCGAGTGTGGCCATTGTCACGGCCGATAGCTCGGCTCCCGCGGAGTTCAGATTTGGTGACACGGATGAGACGCTCGGTACGCCTTTATACATCAACGTTCCCGCCGACTCGGGCGAGCGATTCGATCTCGCGCTCGAATACAACACGAGCCCGAAATCGACTGCCCTGCAATGGTTGCCACCTGAGCTGACGGCGGGCGGGAAATACCCGATGGTGTTCTCTCAGTCACAGGCAATTCATGCACGCAGCTGGGTGCCGCTGCAGGACACGCCGGCGATTCGTATTACCTACGAGGCGACCATACGCACGCCCGTGTCGATGCTTGCCGTGATGAGCGCCGACAATGATCCGCTGACACCGCGTACGGGCGAGTACACATTCGAGATGCCGCAGCCAATTCCACCCTATCTGCTGGCGATCGCGGTCGGAAATTTCTATTTTGCGCCGCTCGGAGAAGAAACCGGAGTTTACACCGAGCCCGAATTGCTCGACGTCTCCGTCTACGAGTTCGCGGATACGCAGGCGATGCTCGATCAGGCCGAGGCAATGTTCGGCCCGTATGACTGGGGCCGCTATGACCTGCTCGTGTTGCCGCCGAGCTTTCCGTACGGTGGCATGGAGAATCCGCGCCTGTCGTTTATCACGCCGAGCCTCCTCGCGGGCGATCGCAGCCTCGTCTCCGTCATCGCCCACGAGCTCGCACATTCCTGGTCCGGAAACCTTGTTACCAATGCGACGTGGCGCGATGGGTGGCTCAATGAAGGCATTACGAGCTACATGGAGTCGCGGCTTATGGAAGTGATCTACAACGTCGAGCGCGTCGATGAGGAGCGCGTGCTCTTGTACAACGAACTGCTGCTTGATTTGGAGGAAGTCCCGGAAGACATGCAGGCGCTGGCGCCACGACTCGATATCACCGATTCAGAAGACTTCCAGGGCACGATCCATTACAGCAAGGGGCAACTGTTTCTCGAGTACCTGGAAAGCGCTTTCGGTCGTGGCGCGTTTGATGAGTTTTTAAGCTCCTACTTCGAGGAATTTGCATTCGGTACGATTACGACTGAGCGATTCCTCGACTATCTTGATGCGCATTTGCTGAGCCAGGAGGGCTCGCCGGTAACGCGCGCCCAGGCTGAAAAGTGGACCTATGCACCGGGACTACCCGAGGAAGCGCAGATACCCGTTTCAAAGAACCTCGACAATGCAAAAGCGCTGGCTGAGGCATGGTCTGCGGGCGAGATCGAACTGTCCGAAGTTCCGTTCGAAGAATGGAGTCCGCAGGCGAAGATTCACTTCATCAACAACATTGATCCTGATCTCTCGTTTGAGAAGCTCGCCGAGCTGGACGCGGGTCTTGGATTGTCGGCGACAAGCAACGCCGAAATTGCTCGCACCTGGTTCGTTCAGGTTGCCAGGCGACGCTTCACGGACGCCTACGAACCCCTGGAGGCGCACCTGAATCGATTTGGGCGTGGTCGCCTGATCACGCCCGTATATGGAGCGTTGGCGGAGAACGGTGAAGACCTGGAGCTTGCACGCGAGATGTTCAAGCGCGCTCGTGATGCCTACCACCCGATTGCGCAGGAATGGATCGCTGGCAGGCTGTACCAATGATCGCCAGGATAACGATGGGGGTCGCAATTCTCGGTCTTTGTGCACCGGCATGGCCTGAAGCGCCGTACATCGATCCCGCCGACGACGAGAAGTATTTCGGTCCGCCCGAGGCCGAGTTGTTCTGGACGCTGGAGCAAAAAGTCTCGGGCTATCGCAACATGGACAAGATCAGCTGGACTCGGGCC
>JBFFOS010000109.1:0-10002 GCA_041574375.1 Woeseiaceae bacterium | reverse complement strand
CTGGGGTGTCGATGAGGCCATGATGCGCGGCGCAGAAAAAGGCAGCTTTGAGCCCGCTATCGTCGTCGGCGCCTGGAGCTCATCACAACGCAGAGATGAATACTCACCCTGGCATGACGCGTCAAAGTACGCACGGTTCCTGACCGAGGAACTCATGCCAAGGATAAACAGAGAATTTCGGACCCTGATCGGCCCCGAGAATACGTTCGCTTTGGGCTCGTCGATGGGCGGCCTGCTTTCCTACTACCTTGTCAAGAATCATCCCGATGCATTCGGTGCATGTGGCTGCGTCTCCACGCATTTTGCTTTTTCCGAAACCAACATTCGGGACATCCGGAGAAACGATGTCGACAGCCCCGATCCGACACCATTCATCATCAAGGATATCGCCGGCGGAGATACCGTGCCCGCCGGTGCACGCCTCTTCTTCGACTATGGCACGGAAACACTCGACTCGAGCTACGAAGAGGATCACGAGCCAGTGCGGCAATGGCTTCTGGAACAGGGTCTGGTCGAGGGTCGAGACTTCAGATTTCAAAAGTATGAGGGCGCCGACCACGGCGAGCGCGCGTGGCGCGCCCGCGTCGGTGATCAACTGGAGTGGCTGCTCGGAGAATAAGGCACCCATGCTCCACCAATATTCGTCTTAAACGTATGCGGTACGGATAGCTCCCGCTGTGGAACTGAATACGTTTGCAATTCGTTTGAATACGTTTGCAATTCGTTGCTTTGCGCAAGCTTTACTGACTACTATTCGTGCAGGTAAGTCAAAGAAATCAAGACTATCATGCCAATACAACGGGCGGATCCATCCGCCGTCAATCGCATCTCAAGCGAGGGGAGCCCCACCATGAACAAGCCACTACGACGTATCCCGCTCGCAGTCAGCATAGCGCTGGTTGCGGCACTCAGCGCCGGGACGGTCAATGCTCAGACGCAACCGCAGAGCGACGATGAGGAGGCAATCGAAGAAATCATCACGACCGGAATACGCAGCAGTATTCAGCGCGCCATTGACTTCAAGCAGAATTCCAACAGCATCGTCGAGGCGGTTTCGGCCGAAGATCTCGGCAGGCTGCCCGACACCAGTATCGCCGACGCTATTTCGCGTCTGCCCGGTTTGACCTCGCAACGTGCTGAAGGTCGTGCCTCGGCCATCAGCTTGCGCGGAACGGATCCGGGCTTTACGACGGCGCTGCTGAACGGTCGTGAGCAAGTCAGCACCGGCGACAACCGCAGCGTCGAATTCGACCAGTACCCCTCGGAGTTGCTGAACTCGGTGCTCGTGTACAAGACGCCGGATTCGGGCCTCGTCGGCCAGGGCCTGGCAGGCACGATCGACCTGCGCACGGTACGCCCGCTCGATTACGGCAACCGGGCCGTTGCCATCAACGTCCGCGGCGAAATGAACGGCAACGACAACCTGGGCGCCGGCTCGGACGAAATGGGCTCGCGAATCAGTGTCTCCTACATCGATCAGTTTGCCGACGGTAAGGTCGGTCTGGCGATTGGCTACGCTCGTCTCGACTCACCTCTCGCGACGCAAGGATTTGGTACCTACGAGCCTTGGGGTCAGGTGAACAAGGGCCGTGACGACTGGAATGCCGACGTGCCTGCAGGAACCTTGACCACTAACGGCATGAAAGTGCGCGCCGACCTGGGTTCAACAGAACGCAATGGCTTTATGGCCGCGCTGCAATTCGCGCCCACCGACAACTACAGCGGCATCATCGACCTGTATTACTCGACGATGGAGCAGACCAACAACGCGCGCAGCCTTGAGGTAAACCTGGGTGACTATCCTGCCGTATGCTGCGATGGACCCTGGCCTCCGGGAACGCAATTCGGCTACTCCAACGTAACCGTCGAGAACGGCGTCGCTGTTGCCGGAAATGTGCTGCAGGTGGTACCGCTGGCGCGTAACTTCCTGTTCCTGACCGATGACGAAATCTTCTCTGCGGGCTTCAACAACGAGTTCTATATTAACGACGAATGGAGCGTGATCGCGGACGTGAGCTACTCGAAGGCAACACGCGATCAGGACCAGTTCGAGACGCAGGCTCAATACACTCCACAAACAGCCGATCCGAATCTGCCGAGCAACCGGTACGACACGGCGACGTTCCGGCTGGACGGCACCTCTGGCATGCCCACCTTGTCCTTCGACCGGAACTACGCCGATCCGGACGAGGTGCAGGTTGGTCCGACGATCTACGGCGCCGGTTACTCTAAGGCTCCGGAAGTCGAAGACGAGCTCACCGCCTTCCGCGTCGATCTTGTACGGACGGCTGAGTTTGGCTGGTTCGAAGAAGTGGGCGTCATGTTCAACTACTCAGAACGCACCAAGGACAAGATCTCGCCGGAAAGCGGCCTGAGTACGGCCAACGGTGGCTACAACCGCGTTGATGACCGTTTCCTCGTCAGCCCGATGAACCTCGGCTACGCCGGTGCTGGCCAGGCACTCGCCTGGGACGTTTCTGGCGTTCTGAACGAGTACTTCAACCCGATAGTCTACGGTGACCCGACCACACTGCCATATCTGGCCGGCAAATACTGGGACGTGCAGGAAGACGTCTGGACCCTGGCGCTACGCGGCAACCTGTTCCACGAACTGTCCAGCGATGTGACCTTGATGGGTAATATTGGCGTTCAGGTCGTCGGCACAGATCAGAGTTCGGGCTCGTACCTCGTGGCCAACGCGTATACGGATGCCCAGGAAGTCCTAAGGGTTTCCGACGGCAAGTCCTATGAGCACGTTTTGCCGCAGATCAACCTGGTCTTCGCCATGGGCGATACGCACACAGTGCGAGTCGGCTTAGCCAAGGAAATCGCCCGCGCCCGTATGGACCAGCTGAAGGCCACGGAAGAAAGCGGCTACAACTTCTTTACCGGTGAACCCGGTGGTAACGGCGGCAACCCATTGCTCGATCCATGGGAAGCCTGGGCTTTCGACGTTTCATACGAGCGTTACTTCGGTGAAGGCGAGGGCTACGTGTCCGTGGCGGCCTTCTACAAAGATCTGGATACCTACATCTACGATCAGACCGTACCGTATGACTTCTCCACGCTGCTGGAAAACACGCCCCCGGAATTCTTCCAGCCTGGCGTGATACCGGAGACTACCGGTGACTTCACCCGTCCCGTCAACGGCAGCGGCGGTTACCTGCAGGGTCTGGAGCTCGCGGCGTCAGTGCCGTTCAACATGTTCTCCGAGAGCCTCGACGGCTTCGGTGCACAATTCAGCTACTCGTACACGGACAGCGACATTTCGATCGAGGGATCAGTCAGCTCCGTATCAATCGACAGCATTCCGCTACCTGGCCTGTCGCAAGACGTCTGGAACCTGACGCTGTACTACGAGAACTACGGCTTTGCAGCCCGAATCAATACGCGGTACCGGTCTGAGTACATCGGTGAGGTCACCAACTTCGCCAACGATCGCGGCTTCCGCTACGTCGACTCAGACCAGATCACCGATGCGCAGTTTAGCTACAGCTTCGGCGAAGGCCGCCTGGATGGTCTGCAGTTGCTGTTCCAGATCAACAACCTGACGAACGAGCCGTATATCGCCTACTCGCAAGAAAAGACGCGAGTTCTCGACTACCAGGAGTACGGCACGCAGTATCTGCTGGGGCTCAACTACCGCTTCTGAGCGCCATGATGCCTTAGGGCGTCAGCAGACCGATCAAGCCCCCGCAGGCATCGCTTGCGGGGAGCTTTTCTCGGCGGGCATCTTGAAAAGATGAAAATTGTTCCGGCCCCGATAATGCGTACCGACCAAAACAATATCGTGATGCCTCGCGGAAGGCGTGGGGGCGTTTGCCTGCACCTGACCTCCTTGCCCGGTCCCTACGGAATCGGGGAACTTGGTGCAGCTGCGCGCGCGTTTGTGGACACGCTGGCGGCGATGCAGCTGAGTGTGTGGCAGTTTCTGCCGGTCGGGCCGACCGCTTACGGCGATTCGCCCTACCAGCCCTTGTCGACATTTGCCGGCAACGAGATGCTGATCGACATCGGCGATCTTATCAGCCTGGAACTGCTCAACCGGGGGGAAGTCGATGAGTTGACAACCCTGCCTGAACGCTACGTCGATTATGGCGCGCTCATCCCGATCAAGAACCACCTGTTACGCCTCGCTGCCGATCGGTTCGAGGACAAGGTCAGCGAAGAGATCCTTGACGATTTCAAGGATTTCGTCGAGCAAAATGATGATGACTGGCTGCACGACTACGCCCTTTTTCGTATCCTGAAATCCAAACATGGCGAACGGCCCTGGCCCGAATGGCAGACCGAATACGTGCACCGCGATCCCGCGGCGCTGGCGCGGATCGAGGAGCGAGAAGCTGATCAGATCCGGGTCATCAAGATCATCCAGTACCTGTTTTTTCGCCAATGGCGGGCATTGCGTGATTACGCACATGAACACGGCATTGTTCTGTTCGGCGACATGCCCATCTGTATAGCACTGGACAGCTCCGACGCCTGGGCCAATCGCGGATTGCTGCGCATCGATGAAGACGGCAGGCCTGACCACGTCGCCGGCGTGCCACCGGACTATTTCAGTGAAGACGGGCAGCTCTGGGGTAACCCTCTGTATGACTGGGAAAAACACGCAACAAGTGGCTATCAGTGGTGGATTGACCGCCTGCGCGCGACAGCCGAGCTTGTCGACCTGGTTCGCATCGACCATTTTCGCGGCTTCGAAGCCTACTGGTCCGTGCCTGCGCAGGCCGAGACAGCACGCGACGGTTCCTGGGAACCAGGTCCCGGCGACGCGATTTTCGATGCCATGACCGATGCGCTCGGCAAATTACCAATCGTCGCCGAGGATCTTGGCGTCATTACCCCCGAAGTCGAGGATCTGCGTGATCGCCACAATATTCCGGGCATGCACGTCCTGCAGTTCGATGTTTGCGACCCTGGCTTTCAGCTATCGGATGTCAAGACGAACAGCGTCTGTTATACGGGCACGCACGATAACGATACGACGATTGGCTGGTTCCACGGCAGTCCGAACGACATCCGTGGAGCGACCGACATTGCGCTGGATCAGGAGGCCGCGCTGAGAGTCACGGGTGGCACCGCCGAAACCATCCACACCGACCTGATCAGGGCGGCATTTTCGACCGACGCCCGCATTGCCATAGCACCGCTGCAAGACTACCTGGGCCTCGGCTCCGAGGCGCGCCTCAACACACCCGGGACACCCGGCGGAAATTGGCGTTGGCGGGTACTGGACACACAATTATCTCCGAAACTCTGCGACAATATCGCGTCGATGGTTAATTCATCAAAACGCGGATTGTCAGCGCATGAATCAATTAAATAGCGAGTTCTCCCGCCACGTCAGCCGGCTCACCCGAGATTCACTGGCCTTGATCCTGGCGGGTGGCCGCGGATCCCGCCTCTACGAGCTGACAGACTGGCGCGCCAAGCCAGGCCTTTATTTTGGCGGCAAGTACCGGATTATCGATTTCCCGCTGTCGAACTGCATCAATTCGGGCGTACGGCGCATCGGTGTACTGACCCAGTACAAGGCGCACTCGCTCATCCGTCACCTGGTTCACGGCTGGTCCTGGTTCCAGGCGGGGTCTCGCGAATTCGTCGAGATTCTGCCCGCGTCACAACGCGTTGGCGGTGAGTGGTACCGGGGCACGGCCGACGCCGTCTACCAAAACCTGGATATCATCCGCACGCATACCCCGAGCTATGTGCTCGTCCTGTCGGGCGACCATGTTTACAAAATGGACTATGGCCCGTTCCTCGCGGCGCATGCCGACACCAAGGCAGATATGACCGTGAGCTGCGTCGAGCTGCCTTGCGAGGAGGCAGCCGGACAGTTCGGCGTGATGACCGTCGACGAGACCGGGCGTGTTATCGCATTCGATGAAAAGCCCGAGGATCCAAACCCGGTTCCCGGCAAGCCCGGCATTTGCCTGGCGTCGATGGGGAACTACATCTTCAATACCGAGTTCCTGTACGAACAGGTCATCAAGGACGCGGATTCTCCCAATTCGAGTCACGATTTCGGCAAGAATATTATTCCGTCAATCATCAAGGACTACCGCGTCTACGCCTATCCTTTTCGCAATCCGGAAACCCAGCAACAGGCCTACTGGCGCGATGTCGGAACGCTTGATGCATTCTGGGAAGCAAATATGGAACTCGTTTCCGTCACGCCCCAGCTCAACCTGTATGACCAGTATTGGCCGATCTACACCTATCAGGTTCAGTCCCCACCGGCCAAGTTCGTGTTTGACGAGCCGGAACGGCGAGGCACCGCAATACAGTCGATGGTATCGGGTGGCTGTGTTATTTCAGGTGCCGAGGTCAGGCGTTCCCTGCTGTTCTCGCGATGCAAGACCAATTCATACAGCAGCATCACGGACTCTGTCCTGCTACCGGACACCACGATCGGCCAGAATTGTCGTATCAACCGCTGCATCATCGATGCCGGTTCCACGATCGAGGACGGTACTGTCATCGGCGAAAATCATGATGACGACCGTGAACGAGGATTCCGCGTCACAAAATCCGGCCTGACCCTGGTCACTCCCGATATGCTCGGGCAACAACTGCATCACACACGATAGGTCGGGCGGTATCGTTACGCGGCACGTCATATTCCTCGCATCCGAGAACGGCGCCCTGCCTGGCGGAAAAGTCGGTGGTGTAGGCGATGTCGTGCGCGACCTGCCACGGGCGTTGTCCGGTGAAGGCTGGCACGTGTCCGTCGCCACGCCGTCCTATGGCGTTCTGCATACCGCAGCGGGAGCGGAGCGCATAGCCACATTGCCAGTGCCGTTTCGTAACACCTTGCTGGATGTCGAGGTCTGGCGTGCTGTCGGCGTAGCAGGTGTCGAGCATATCGTCCTGCATCACGCCCTGTTCGAAGCTCAGGGTCCCGGGCTTATCTATTTCGGCGAGGACGGCGATAGACCATTTGCGGCCGACGCCAACAAATTCGCATTTTTCTGCGTAGCCGCCGCGTGCTGGATTCGGTCGCTCGAGCAGGCGCCCGACGTCGTCCACCTGCATGACTGGCACGCGGCTTTCTATCTGCCCGTGACACACTATCTCCACGAATTTGAATCGCTGCGACATATCCGGACTGTTTTTACGATTCACAACCTGGCCTACCAGGGCACGCGACCACTGGACGGCGACGAATCATCGCTGGCAGCCTGGTTTCCGGGCACCAGCTTTGACACCCGCCAAATTGCCGATCCCGAGCACAGCCATTGCATTAACCCAATGGCCGCAGCGATCCGGATGGCTGACCGCGTCAGCACGGTCTCACCGACTTATGCTCATGAGATCTGCCAGCCCAGCGAACCTGGCAATGGGTTTATCGGTGGTGAGGGTCTCGAATCGTTATTACTCGAAGCGCAGAAGAGCAACCGCCTGAGCGGTGTTCTCAATGGCTGTTTCTATGACGACCTGCGCGGACGGCGCCCGGGTTGGCAACGAATAATCAGCATGCTCGAATCGCAACTGCGCGACTGGCTGACAGGTAAACCCGAAAACGAGGCGCACAGACTCGCTGTGGAACGCGTCGCCACCATGCCCAGACGGCGCCCACACCACCTGTTGACGAGTATCGGTCGCCTGGTCGCCCAGAAGGCGACCCTGCTTCTTCGCGAAGACTCATCAGGTAAGTCGGCCTTACAGCGTATTGCGGACAAGCTCGGCGGCAACGGCGTCATCGTCGTGCTCGGCAGCGGTGAAGCAAGTTTTGAAGAGCGCATGCTCGAGGTCGCCCGCAAAACGCCTAATCTCATCTTCCTTTGTGGCTATTCGGAATCACTCGCTGACCCGCTTTACCATGCGGGCGATCTGTTCCTCATGCCGTCGAGTTTCGAGCCTTGCGGCATTAGCCAGATGCTCGCCATGCGCCGTGGCCAGCCCTGTATCGCGCATGCCATCGGCGGACTCCGTGACACGATCCGCGATGGGGAGACCGGCTTCCTGTTTGACGGATCGACACCCGATGCCCAGGCGGACGCCTTTGTTGATACGACGCTGGCCGCATTGACGATTCGCACCGATGACCCGATCCACTGGCAGAACATTCGCAAAGCAGCCGCCGCGCAACGCTTTGACTGGGCATCGTCCGCAAGAAAGACAATAGAGTACCTATATGACGACTGAATATGACGCGTTGGTCAACGGCAAGCACAACAACCCCTTCGCGATACTGGGGCTGCAACGAACGAGGGAAGGCCGAGTCGTACGTACACTGCAGCCGGGCGCGAAGTCGGTCGACCTCGTCGATCGACACGGCGATACGCTCGCCACGATGCAGCGTATTCACGATGGCGGGCTCTTTGAAGCGCCGATGCCGCCTCGCAAACGAAATTATGCGCTGCGCATCACCTGGCAGTCCGGCGAAACACAGGTCGTCGAGGATACCTACCGATTCCCGTCTACGCTTGGCGAACTCGATCTCTATCTGCTGGGCGAAGGCTCGGACGCGAACATTTATCGCAAGCTCGGTGCACACCCGAAAACTGTCAGTGGTATCGATGGCACACGCTTCTCAGTCTGGGCGCCCAACGCATCGCGCGTCAGTGTAGTTGGCGATTTCAATAGCTGGGACGGTCGGCGGCATGTCATGCGTTTGCATCCCGGTAATGGTATCTGGGAAATATTCCTGCCCGGCGTTGGCGAAGGCGCCTTGTACAAGTATGAAATCACCGATGCCAATGGCAAGCTTCTGCCGCTCAAGGCCGACCCCTACGGGGCACTGCACGAACCGCCACCCGGCAACTCTTCGATCGTCTTCCAAAGCACTTTCCAGTGGAGTGACAACGACTGGCGCGACCGGCAACGAAGTGGGCCGAAACTGGATGCTCCAACGAGCATCTATGAAGTGCATTTGGGTTCCTGGCGCCGCAAAGATGATGGCGGGTACCTGACGTACCGGGACCTGGCGCGCGAACTCGTACCCTACGCCGCCGACATGAGATTCACTCATATTGAACTCCTGCCCGTGACCGAGCATCCGTTCGATGGCTCGTGGGGTTACCAGCCGATAGGTATGTTTGCGCCCACCCGGCGCTTTGGTTCGCCCGACGATTTCCGCTTCTTCGTCGATCAATGCCACGCTCACGGCATCGGCGTCATCATGGACTGGGTTCCGGCGCATTTCCCGAATGACGAGCACGGCTTGCGGCGCTTCGACGGCACCGCGTTGTACGAACACGCGGACCCGCGCAAGGGCGAGCACGCGGACTGGGGGACGCTCGTCTTCAACTATGGTCGGCGCGAAGTGATCAATTACCTGATCGGCAACGCGCTGTACTGGATCGACGAATTTCATATTGACGCGCTGCGCGTTGACGCGGTGGCGTCCATGCTCTATCTCGACTATTCGCGTGAGGAAGGCGAATGGATACCCAATGAGTTCGGCGGCAACGAAAACCTCGAGGCCGTGGCATTCCTGAAGAGACTGAACACAGAGCTGCATGCTCACGGTGCGACGTCTTACGCCGAGGAGTCGACCGCCTGGCCGGGCGTTTCTCACCCGGTCGAAGCCGGCGGCCTCGGGTTTACCTACAAGTGGAACATGGGCTGGATGAACGACACGCTGTCATACATGTCGGAGGATCCTGTGCATCGCAAATATCATCACGACAAGATGACCTTCGGACTTGTCTACGCGTTCAATGAGAACTTTGTTCTGCCGCTATCGCACGACGAGGTTGTCCACGGCAAGCACTCGATCCTCGGCCGCATGCCTGGCGACGAGTGGCAGCAGTTTGCAAACCTGCGCGCATACTATGGCGCGATGTTTGCGCACCCGGGCAAGAAGCTGCTGTTCATGGGCAATGAAATCGCGCAGCGTCATGAATGGAACCACGATCAGTCGCTCGACTGGCACCTGCTCGACAACCCTGCCCACCGGGGTGTGCAACAGCTGTTGCGCGACCTGAATCGCCTGTACTCCGCGACGCCTGCTTTGCACGAAATCGATTTTGACGGCGCCGGTTTTGAATGGAT
>JBFFOS010000108.1:0-10058 GCA_041574375.1 Woeseiaceae bacterium | reverse complement strand
GACTTGTCGAGCTCTTTTCCGAGTTGTTCTGCCTGTTCAGGATCTCCGCCGCCCGGGAACTCGCCCACACCGCCGGCACCACCACCGCTGTCTTCGCAATCCATGCCGCCACCGATGCCACCGCCGGTAACGCCGCCGTCATCACATTCGCTGTCGCCCTCACTGCCGGCACTGCCGCCACCGTCCGGAATGCTGACGCCTTCCATGCCTTCCATACCGCCGACGGCACCGCCAGAGGAGCCACCGCCAGAAGAACCTCCCATGGAACCACCCGTCGAGCCGCCCATCGAACCGCCGGAGGAGCCACCGGGAGGTGGCGGCGTGCCGCCCGATTCACCACCTGCGCCCGATTCGCCGCCCGATGATCCACCGGGGGGAGGCATTCCTCCGCCCGACGAGCCACCACCGGAGGATCCACCGCCTGGCAACTGCACGCCGCCGCTGGATCCTCCGCTGGAGCCACCGCTGGAACCCGACATGCTGCTCTGGGTACTACAACCCGCAATCAGCAATCCTGCACACGCTATGGCGAGGCCGGCACGGACTGCCGCCGTAATTTTCGGGTTGTTCCGGGTATTTAATGTCATCGTTTCTCTCCCGAATCGTAACCATTGGAACCCAAACCAGGCGCCGAGTTCCCGCTGAATGACGTCATACACCGATAATACGCGCGCGATCCGGTTTGCGGAACAGGATCAGGGACAGATCATCCGGCTTGCTGGGCTGTCCGGGCTGCCGCGTTTCCATCCTGCCAGTCGCCAGTTCCACGACCGACCGCGCACTCTCCTTCAGCCGGCCGGCTCGCACATGCTCGATGATCTCATCGAGGTGCACGTTGTCCGTCAGACCGTCACTTGCCAACAGTACCGTGTCCCGCGGCTGCAGTTCTACGCCCGCACCGACATCGATGCGCATATCGCTCGTGCCAAGGAAATTAGAAACAAGGTGGCGTTCCTCGTGGTGCAGAGCCTCCCGCTGGTCCAGGAAGCCGGCTTCGACAGCGAAGCCGGTGGGTGAGTGTGCCGTTGTCTGCAGCTTGATCAGGCCGCGCTGCCCGACAACGAGCGCCTCGGAATCGCCTATCTGGTAGGAACGCGCAACAAGCCCCTCGATAGTGATCACGGTCATCGTCGTCGCGGAACCGTTAGCAAGCCCGAGCACCGCCTCGTTGGCTGCCTCGATACCATTGAGGATGGCTGTGCGCAGCAGCATCGTCTTGTCCATGGCCGCCTGTAACGACGCCGCAAGCGTCGTGACCGCTGTCAGAGATGCGCGCTTGCCGGCTGGCAGCCCACCCGCGCCATCGGCAATGACCAGCACGGCGGCACCAGAACCGTAGGGAATAATGGCGGCCGTGTCCTCATTCTCCGACTCTTTGCGGGGATCCTTGCACGTCCAGGCAACGGCAGAGCCACCAGCAACATTTACCTCAACCTGGTCCGGTTCGAACGCACCGTCGAGGACCAGAAGGTCGTGCTGTTCTGTCGGTTCATCGCCGCTCATTTGCGTCTCACAGGTTCGCGGCACCAGGCGCAATAATTCCAGAATTCGTGCGCGATACCCCAGTTACAGGCTTTGCATGAATGCCGGCTACCCTTGAGTTTCCAGGGGCCCCGGACCTTCACGCGGCAATGTGGACAATATCGCATAAAGGGCATTAGCGGCCCTTGGCAGCGCTTGTTTTCGCACTTCGCCGTATAGCGCTTGTCGGGATAACTGCGAGTCGCTTCCTCTTCAAACCCGGGTCCGTGGCACCATGCGCAATAGTTCCAGTCATTCTTGACGCCGCGCTCGCAGCGCGGACAGTGCGCGGGCATGCGGGTTTCTGATCCGCGCGACGGATTGTCGAAGCCACACCACGGGCAAGCCTGCATACTTTCGGCGACGGGGCCTTCACAACGCCGACACTGATACCGTGTGTCGAGCTGCTTTTTGAATTGTCTCTGGAATTCCCGCCACTGCAATTGCCGCCATGAACTGCAGCGTTTGGACCCGCTCTTGGGACGCGCCCGCTTTTGCTTGCGTGCATGACTGTGCAGGCGCTCGAAGTCGGCGTGCATCTGTACTGCGGTACGGTAGCGTTTCGCAGCATCCACCTGGATCGACCTTTTCAGCACCTCAATGAACTCGGGCCGTACGCGCGCTTGCAGCTTGTCGTACCCGGCCAGCGGCCATTCAAATGGCCATTCAGGCAGCGTTCCCGAGAACAGGCGATACAGGACGAGGCCCATCGAAAACACGTCGGACTGGAACTTCGGCCGGCCCATCGCTTGCTCGGGCGCGATGTAGTCTATTGTCCCCGAGCCCGATGCTTTCAGCGTCCGCAAGCCGAGTTTGGCAAAACCAAAGTCGGCCAGTTTCAGTTGGTTGCCCGGAAACAGGATGAAATTTTCAGGCTTGATGTCGCAGTGGATGATTTTGTGCTCATGCGCATAAGCGAGGGCGGCCAGTCCCTGCCCTGCAATATCCAGCTTGCTCGCGGTGGACGTGCGCCTTTCTATGCGATCGGCAAGCGATTCTTCACCAAGCTCCATTGCGATGACGAATTGATCGTCGATGTAACTGGCATTCAGTACCGAGAGGATGTTCGGGTGTTTCAGCTTCGTCGCGACGCGTACTTCATGGAGTAGCTCATCGTGCCCGGTGTGTTCGTCCTGCTTCGGAATCTTGAGGGCGACCTTGATCTTCTGAATCGTGTCATAGGCGCGATAAACGTCGGCAAGCGGCCCGGTCGCGATGCGGCCGAGGATCCGGTACTTGTCGATTTTTTGTCGAGCTCGAAGCAAGGTCAGGCATCCGTTCTTACGCGGCGTACCGCGTCGCGCCAGCCTTCGAACAGGCGCTCACGCTGAGTCGAATGCATACCGGGCTCAAACAGCGCGTCTCGCTCCCACAAACCGCTGATGTCAGCCAGCGAATCGACGACGCCCACCTGATGCCCGGCCAGGTAGGCAGCACCCAATACGGTCGACTCGACATTGTCGGGTCGCTCAACCGGTACGTCGAGCACATCGGCCAGGAATTGCAGGAACCAATCGTTGGCAACCATGCCACCATCGACGCGAATCACGCTGGGCCTGATGCCGTCGTCGGACATGGCCGCGATGAGATCACAAGTCTGGAACGCAACCGACTGCAACGTTGCGGTCACAAGTTCGTCGCGACCACTGCCGCGGGTGAGTCCGAGGACAGCGCCGCGCGCGCCGGGATCCCAGTAGGGCGCGCCAAGGCCTGCGAAGGCCGGTACGACATAGACATCCTCGACCACCCCCGTGCTGCGAGCGATCGCTTCGGACTCCGGTGCCGAATCAATGATGCGCAGTTCATCGCGCAACCACTGCACGGCGGATCCTGCGACGAATACACTTCCCTCGAGCCCGAAAGTCACCTTGCCACCGATACGCATCGCTACCGTCGTCAGCAGATGGTTGTCGGAGCGCAGTGCTTTATCGCCCGTATTCGCAACGACGAAACAGCCTGTGCCGTACGTGCTTTTGGTCATGCCAGGCTCGAAACCGGCCTGCCCGATGAGTGCCGCTTGCTGGTCGCCGGCAATGCCACATACAGGCGTGTCGCCGCCGATACAGTCATCGACAGAAACACCGAAATCAGCAGCGCAGTCTTTTACTTCCGGCAACAGTGCGCGCGGGACCGAGAACATCCTGAGAAGATCTTCATCCCACGTCTGCGTGTGTATATTGAACAGGAGGGTTCGCGACGCGTTGGTCGCATCCGTCGCATGTGCCCGGCCACCGGTCAGCCGCCACAAGAGGAAACTGTCGATCGTACCGAACGCGAGCTTCCCGGCTTCCGCGCGAGCGCGCACGCCGTCCACGTTGTCCAGGATCCAGGCGATTTTCGAGCCCGAAAAATAGGGGTCCAGCCGCAGGCCTGTCTTTTCGGTTACCACGGCCTCGAGGCCGTCATCCTTCAGCGACTGACAATAGTCGGCCGTGCGCCTGTCCTGCCAGACGATCGCGTTGTAAACGCATTCGCCCGTTTCGCGGTCCCAGATGAGGGTCGTCTCACGCTGGTTGGTAATGCCGATCGCGGAAATGTCCGCGGCCGCCGCCCCTGCCTTGCGCATCGCCCCACCCGTAACCGAGGTTACGGACTCCCAGATGGCCTCAGGGTCATGCTCAACCCAACCCGGTTGCGGGTATATCTGGGGAAATTCTTGCTGGGCGCTCGCTACGACACGTGCATCGTGATCATAGATTACGGTGCGGCTGCTGCTGGTGCCCTGGTCGATAGCAAGCAGAAATTTTCCTTTCATGACGCTTTTGCTTTCCCACTGAAGATCGGATGCTTGACCTGCATGCGCTGACCCGCCTGTTCAGGCCAAGGCTGCTGTCCCTGATTGTCCGCGAACTCGGCGATGCGTGCACGAATTTCGTCAGGCCAGGGAGCAACGCGACGAATGCTGGTGTCGAAATGCAGATTCATCCACTCGCAGGTCGCCGCAAGAAACCCCTCCTCCGCGTGATACATGCGCTGGAACTGGTGAATACGCTTGTCATCGAACGCCAGGATCTGCGCCGTAATCACATACGGCGCGCCTTCCACGACCTCGCGCTGCCAGGTGACATGCGACTCGACCGCAATCGTCGAGCTGTTATGCGACCTGATGTAGTCCTCAGTGAGGCCGAAGTCGGCCCAGAGCACATCGACAGCCCGGTCGAACGCGAGAAGGTAGTACGCGACGTTCATGTGATCGTTGAAATCAATCCATTCCGGCAACACCTGTCCGCGCACGACTTCGATACCCTGCATATCCATCTCCGAATTCCCTAGTCGGTTGCCAGCTCGTCGACATCGGCAAAGTGTGCCAGTGCCTCAGGGTTCGCAAGCGCGTCGGTGTTCTTCACGGGTTCTCCGTGCACGACCGAGCGCACGGCCAGTTCAACGATCTTGCCGCTTTTGGTCCTCGGAATCTCCGGCACTGCGACAATCTTCGCGGGCACGTGCCGCGGCGTCGTGTTCGCGCGAATGACCGTGCGAATCCGCTTTTGCAGATTGTCGTCAAGCTCGATGCCCTCTCGCAGGATCACGAAAAGTACGACACGGACATCGTCCTTCCAGTTCTGGCCAATGGCGATGCTCTCGACTATCTCGTCCAGCTTCTCGACCTGGCGATAGATCTCGGCTGTACCGATTCGTACGCCGCCCGGGTTCAACACGGCATCGGACCGGCCGTGGATGACGAGGCCACCGCTTTCAGTCAACTCGGCGAAATCGCCATGCGCCCAGATTCCCTCAAAACGTTCGAAGTAGGCCGCCCGATAACGCGCCCCATCCGGGTCATTCCAGAAACAGACCGGCGCGGATGGAAACGGCTTCGTACACACCAGTTCACCGTGCTCGGCGACGACGGGCCGCCCATCGTCGTCCCAGATTTCGACCGCCATTCCGAGGCCGCGGCACTGCAACTCGCCGCGCCGTACCGGCAGCACGGGATTACCGAGTGCGAAACAGCTCAGGATATCGGTGCCCCCGGAAATCGAGGCGAGCTGCAGATCGTCGCCGATCGCGTCATAGACGTAATCAAAACTCTCCGGTGCCAGCGGCGAACCGGTCGACAGCACTGCGCGCAAATGGCGCAACGAGAATTCTTCTTTAGGTCGCACGCCTGCTTTCTCAAGCGCCGATATGTACTTGGCACTCGTGCCAAAGACCGTCACACCTTCCCGCTCCGCCATCTGCCACAGCACACGACCATCGTTGAAGAACGGCGACCCGTCAAAAAGCACGAGCGTAGCGCCGCTTGCCAGCCCACTGACAAGCCAGTTCCACATCATCCACCCGCAGGTGGTGAAGTAAAACAACCTGTCGCTTCCGGCAATGTCGGTATGAAGAACATGTTCCTTGAGGTGCTGCAACAGCGTGCCGCCATGTCCGTGCACGATGCATTTTGGCGCGCCCGTCGTCCCCGACGAATACATGATGTAGAGCGGATGATTGAAGTCGACTGCCGTAAACGACAGCGGCTGGCCCGCAACGGAAAAATCCTGCCAGTCGATCGCGTGAGCCAGCGACATGTCGGCCCCGAGGTCACTGACGAACGGGATTACCACGGTCTTCTCGATACTGCCGACAGCGCTCACCACGCCCTCAATCGTCGGTCGTGTGTCGCAGGTCTTGCCATTGTATAAGTACCCGTTAACCGCGAACAGGACCTTAGGCTCGATCTGACCGAAACGATCGACAACGCCATTTACGCCAAAGTCCGGCGAACACGAAGACCAGATTGCACCGAGGCTCGTCGACGCGAGCATGGCGATTACCGCCTCCGGGCAATTGGGCAGGAAACCGCCTACGCGATCACCTTTGCTCACTCCCGCGGCACGCAGTCCTGCTGCGACAGCGGCCACTTGAGCGCGCAGCTCGTCGCGGCTTAGTTCGCGCCGCGTGCCATCCTCGCCGACGAATATGATCGCAGCATTTTCGCCATCGTGCCGCAGTAGATGGGCCGCATAATTCAGCTGACTACCGGCAAACCAGCCCGCATCCATGATGTTGTCCGGCCGGGTCAATATCGTGTCCGCATCACGATCAAAACGTACATCGCAAAACTCACACAGTGACTCCCAGAATGCCGGGCTATCGGTCACAGACCATTGATAAAGGGCGTCGTAATCGTCATGCCCTGTATCCTGCATGAACCGGTGCATGGCCGTTGCCTGGGTTCGCTCCGCGGTGGGCGCCCACATTATCGGATTTATTGACATTGTCGGGACATTTTCTGACTGACGTACGGAGCTAATCAGTATCCATAATTACCGCCTTGTGTCCATGCCGGGCGACAGGTGATACTCACACCATGTCGACAACAACTTATACAGCGCTCGCCTTGCTGGCGGTGCTCGCGCTTGCCGCTGCATTCTGGATCAGACAACGCGGCTTGCGCGCGACACCGCCGCAGCTCACGCCGGGTTCTCCGCTGCCGGACTTCCATGCCTTCGATGAACAGGAAAATCCGGTTCACTCCGCCGATCTTCGTGGCTCACCGGCCGTCATCCTGTTCGTCCGCGGCAATTGGTGCCCTTTTTGCAGTCGCCAGGTAAGTAACCTGACGCAGCACTATCGCAGCATTATCGACCTCGGCGCGAAACTGGTCCTGATCACACCCAAACCGCTGGAGACAACGCGGCGCGTCGCGGAGTTTTTCAATGTCGACTTCGACTTCTGGCTCGATGACGAACTGGCGATCACGAGGCAGCTGGGGCTGTTGCTGGAAGGTGGTATCCCGGGCAGCTACAAAAAGGAGTATGGCAAAGACACGATCTGGCCGACGGCGCTGGTCGTCGATGGGGCCGGAATCATCAGCTACACAGCGCTTTCGAAGCACATATCCGATCGGCCTGATCCCGCGCTGTTGCTCAGAGAGATCAGGAAGACGCTCAAAACCTGACGCCAACTGCCTTGCACAGGAACCGCATGTACGGCTCCGCCACCCGGAACGACGACTCGACGGTGCGCTGAAACTGCGGCTGCAGGCAAGCGTCGACTGAGAGTTCCCGTACCGCGATAAAGCTCTTGCGCTTGATATCCTCGATACATTCGTGGTCCTTATCAAACCCTCGCGGCGGTCGCGTCAACGACTCACCACCTAACGAAAATTTACCGGCAAATGCCTTGTCACCCCTGGCACGTTGCCATTCCCTCGGCCTGGCCGCGATACGCTCGCGAATTTTGCGAAGTGAATCCGGGTCCGGGCGCCACATGCCAGCACCGAGAAACACGTTATCGGGCTCGATGTGAACGTAGTAACCGGGCGAATGCACATCTTTGGCCTGCTCGTGGCGAAACTGGATGCCGATGTTGGTCTTGTATGGCAGCTTATTCTTTGAAAACCGGGTGTCACGATAGACGCGCATCAGAGAACCACCGACCCGCGTCGGTACTGCCGTAAAACGGGGCGCAATTTCCGCTAGCGGGTCCTGCATGGAGATAATGAACCGCAAGGCGACATCAAGAACATCGTCTTCATAGCGGGTCTTGTTTTCCTTGAACCACTCGCGATTATTGTTGGCTTTCAGTTGTTCCAGAAAGCGTATCGTTCGTGGCTTGAAGCTCGCATAACGCGACGCCATCCTCAGCATTTCACCTTGTCCGCCTCGGGATGCGGATACATGTCGGATTCATCTTCGTCTTCCCGGTTTGTAAGGCAGACGAAGTCCTTCTCGACGAGAATCTTGAGCTGGTCGCCGTCGGCAAGGACCTGCTCGCCGGAAAGTGAGACCTGTTCCGAGTTTGCCCACGCCAACACGGTCGTTTCCGGCAGGCGCACGATGATTTCGTTGTCGGAAAAGAAGGCTGCGATACTCACGCTGGCCGGACTGCTTTCCACGCAGTAGCGGAACGTCCGGCCACCGGGGAATGCCGTGCTCGCAGAAATGATCCCCCGATCTCGCAGGGCTTCTACTTCGCCTCGCATAAGGCGCAGACGAACGGAGTTATCTCGAATTCTGAGTTTCACGATGGCTGCACTGGGTACAGGAATAGAGACCAAACCGGTCTTCGTACCGGTTCACGTATTTCTTCTTCTCTTCTGACTCTTTCTGACTAGCGAAGATACGAGCGGCGTCTATACCGGTCGACCTTCGCTGCAAGAACGATCTACTCCGCGACGACGTTTTCTGCCTGCGGACCTTTCTGCCCCTGGGTCACTTCCATCGTGACCTTCTGCCCTTCTTTGAGGGTTTTGAATCCTTCCATCTGGATGGCTGTGTGATGCACGAATACATCCTGACCGCCCTCGCGCTCGATGAAACCAAACCCTTTGTCGTCATTGAACCACTTAACGGTTCCGCTAACTCTTTCGCCTGACATAACTACCTCTTGCACGAACATCCCGTCCGAAGACGGATTCCAACACCGCCCCACAACGGCAACGGCTGCAAATATGTTACTCGCAAACGCGTCCAGTTTTCCTCAGAAATTCCCAAAAAATACCGCAATTGTGGGCGCCGTCGATCATATAGCGCTTTGAATAAAGGGGTTTCAGGGCATCTGCCATCGCTTTTCGGCACGTGCCGAAAAGCAATTCCTGAATTAAAAATGCCCGGAATTGCGCAATCCGGGTTCACTCAAATTCGTCTTCGCACGTAGTTACGGCCAAGCTTGGAAACCGAGTCGCAGCCCAGCAGCGCCATCGTTCGTTGCAGCTCGTCGCGCAACAGGCCCAGACCTCGCTCTACACCGGCCTGGCCGCCGGCGGCCAAAGGATAAAGATACGCGCGACCAATGCTGCAGGCGTTTGCGCCGAGCGCAAGCGCCTTGACGATGTGTGTACCGCGGCGGATACCGCCGTCACAGATGATCTCCAGGCGATCACGCAGGGCATCAGCAACATCGGCAACGCAATCAACAGGAGCCGGAGAGCCCTCGAGCTGTCGCCCGCCATGATTTGACAGCATCACAGCCGTTGCGCCCGAGTTCGCAGCATTACGGCAATCTTCGACCGTCTGCAGGCCCTTGATAACGAGAGGACCACCCCACTCTGCGGCAAGCCACTCAACGTCTTTCCAGGTCAGGGATCGATCGAGCTGACCATCGAGAAACTCCTTGACGCTCGTGTCAGTGAATTTCCTGTTTGGCAGCGCGTCCGCAATATTTACAAGTTCCATGTCCTTGCGAACTATCGCCCGATACAACCAGCCCGGGTGCCGCAAGATACTGGGAATGCTCGCGAGAGCCGGTCGAGCCGTAGCCATCATGCCGTAGACCTCATCCCTTTCGCGGTTGCCTGCCACCGGCGTATCGGCCGTCAGGCACAGGGCCGTGTACTTGCTCTCTTTGCAGCGCTGCACGAAATGCCGCGTCAGCTCACGATCCTTGAGAACATAAACCTGGAACATCTTGGGGTTCGAGCCAATTGCCGCAATCTCATCAATTGCCGTCGTGCCGACAGTCGACAGACTGTAGGGAATCCCTGAGTCATCGGCTGCTTTTGCCACGGCCGGCTCTCCATCGCGATGAAACAGTCGGTTCGCGCCTGTCGGCGCAATCATTAGAGGCAAATCGACAGGCTGCCCGAACAATGTCGACCGGGTGTC
>JBFFOS010000107.1:0-10281 GCA_041574375.1 Woeseiaceae bacterium | reverse complement strand
GCAATAGCCGTGGTGGCTGCGATGCAAGCTACTGTGCTGACCAGTGTTCTCGTAATCATTGTTGGCGACCTCGTGGAATCCCTGTTCTCGGCCCAAGTCTACATTTTTGAGGCGTCGCCGGGTTGAATTTGTCCCGCAGAAACCGGTGCGTTCATGCCTGCCGGACTTGATTGAAGCCCCTATGGAGATACTGTAAGATGCGCCTCCCGCGGTCGGGGCGTGGCGCAGCCTGGTAGCGCACTTCGTTCGGGACGAAGGGGTCGGAGGTTCAAATCCTCTCGCCCCGACCAATTAACAAAAAAAATGGTCGCTCTCACAATTCGGGAGCGACCATTTTTTTTGTTTACTGGTCGGGGGTGAGGAACCGAGACAATGGTTCACACCGAGGCCACCCCAGGCGGCCGACATACGTTGCGAAGCAACATTCATCCTCTCGCATCCAGTCCTCTCGCCCTGTCTCCTACCGAACCTCGAATAAGCACTCGGCCAGTTCTTTCTCTGGCACCTCGTCCAGCCACTCCGGCTTTCTGAAATTTCGTTTGATACCGCGCGCCAACTTGCCTATCTGCATGCCATCAACAATGCGGTGGTCGAACGTGCCGGTGAGTGGCAATACCGTCCTGATGACAACCTCACCGTTTTTGACGACCGGTTTCTCTTCCATCTTGCCGAGGACGATGACACACGGGATTTTCGCGGCTGGCATCAACGCCGTCATTCCGGTGTTCAGCCCAAAGCTGCCAATATCCGAAACGACAAAAGACCCGAAACTATGGGCTGACAAGCCAAGTGCCTTGATCTCGACGCCCATGTCGACGGTGATCCACTTTAGCAGCCGAAATACAGGTCGCCGCAAGGGCCAGGGAATTCGATTGAGCACGTACTTGTTTTTGGCGGCCTTGATCTCTTTGCCATCCCGGCTCTTTGATGCTTTGCCCCGGATCTCCTCCGCGATGTCGGACACCCGGCGCGCATGCGCATTGCGAATAATCGCGGCGGTAACGCCGGTGTCACCACCGACCTGGACGGGCACCATGACGTCCATGTGCTGACGGCCTACCACAGCACCTCGACGAATGAAGCAGTTCATTTCCGGTACGTCGAATGCGATGGCACGCGCCAGGACGGTGGTCGCCATGTGGACCATCGTTATCTTCACCCCTTCCTCGCGCTTCTTGACGAGAAATTTTTTCGCTTCGGTAACGTCAATGTCCAGCGTGCCATAGACACGGGAATCGGTTGGTGTTGTGTAGATCGCAGCGGCCGTTACCCGCCAGGGCGTATTAAAGCGGTCCATATTCAGGAGCGTCGTTGAACGGCAAATTCGGCCAGTGATATCAGTGCCTGACGGTATTCGGAATCCGGAATGCCAGTGAGCTGAGCGATGGCGGAATCCGCAGCATCCCGGGCTTTCTTCATCGTGTACTCGAGCGCGCCTGTTGAGCGGATGATTTCCTGAATGTTGTCCATCTGTTTCAGACCGCCGTCGAGAATTGCGGTGCGAACCAGTTCGCGTTGCGCTTTACTGCCGGCCCGCATCGCATAAATAAGGGGAAGCGTGGCCTTGCCCTCGGCAAGGTCATCACCGAGGTTCTTGCCGAGTTCATCGGCGGAGGCGCTGTAGTCGAGCGCGTCATCGATCAACTGGAACGCGGTTCCGAGATCCTGCCCGTACCGGATCATTGAAGCTTCATCAGTCGGGTCGCGGTCTGCGAGAACCGCAGCAATCTGGGCACCCGCCTCGAACAGTTTCGCCGTTTTTCGATAGATTACCTGCCGGTAGTCGTCCTCGCTCGTATCCGGATCATGCACATTCATAAGTTGCATGACTTCACCGGCGGCAATCGTGTTGGTGGCATCCGCCAGGATATGCATGACGCGCATGTCACCAATGTCGACCATCATCTGGAAGGAGCGGGAATACAGGAAATCACCCACGAGAACACTGGCCTGGTTGCCGAACACCGTATTGGCTGAGACCTTTCCGCGCCGTCGTTCTGATGAATCCACGACATCGTCGTGGAGCAGGGTGGCCGTGTGAATGAACTCGATGATGGTCGCCGCACTAATGTGCTGGTCGCCCTGGTAGCCCAAAGCACGGGCCCCGAGCAGCACGATCAGGGGCCGCAGGCGCTTGCCGCCACTCATCACGATGTACTCCGATACCTGGGAGACGAGAGCAACGTCACTCTCGAGGCTCCTGGTGATCAGGCGATTGACAGCCTCGATATCGTCGCTCGCCAGGGCGGCGACGTCGTCGAAGTTGATGGAATTGGTCGTCTTTTCGGCTACTTGCATAAGTTCCGGATAATGCCTGAAAGCCGCAGCATTGGCGAGATCGAGAAATATTTCACGTCCATATATGGGAATGCAAGCCTTTGAAATCAGGTACAATTTCACCGCCTAATAACGTTGACCCGGAGCGCCGGAATCTATAGAATTCCGGCTCTTTCGTGGCGTCGGCCAGTTTCTCGCTTGCACGCAGAATTTGGCGCTTTAAAAAATATCTTATTTCTCAGCAAGTTGCGTATAACGCGGCTTAGCAGTTGGAGCAAAACAATGTATGCGGTTTTTCGCAGCGGCGGTAAACAGTACCGTGCGGCACAAGGTGATGTCCTGCGTCTCGAGAAAATTGAGGCGGATGAGGGTGCCACGGTCAAGTTTGACGAGGTTCTCCTCGTAGGTGAAGGCAGTGACATCAAGGTTGGCACGCCATTGCTGTCGGGCAGCACGGTCAGCGGCAAAGTTGTTCGCCAGGGCAAGAGCAAGAAGGTGCCGGTCGTAAAGTTCAAGCGTCGCCAGAACTACTTGCGCCAGGGTACGCACCGCCAGTTCTTCACCGAGGTGGAGATCACGGGCATAACGGGCGGTGCGGCGAAAAAGGCTGCGCCGAAGACAGAAGAGGCTGCCGACAAGCCGGCTGCGAAGAAAAAGGCGGCCGAGAAGTCCCCATCCGGGGATAAACCAGCGGCCAAGAAGAAAGCCGCAAAGAAAAAGGCTGACTAGGGCATTTGATTAACGAAGTCCGGATCGGATCCGGGCGATGAACGACACAGGTACAGTACAGTGGCACATAAGAAAGCAGGCGGAAGTAGTAAGAACGGTCGCGATTCGGAAAGTAAACGCCTAGGCGTCAAAATCTACGGCGGCCAGCAAGTTGTGGCGGGCAACATCATTGTTCGCCAGCGCGGCACGCGTTTTCATCCCGGCGCCAACGTAGGTTGTGGCCGCGACCACACGTTGTTCGCCAAGAAAGACGGGCACGTGAAGTTCGAGAAGAAAGGCCCGAAGATGCGGCAGTTTGTCAGCGTCGTAGACGCCTCCTAGGAGCGCGGCTTACTGCGTGATTGCGCGCTGGGGCGGACGCCCACATCGCATCATCTAAGAAAAACCCCGCACATGCGGGGTTTTTTCGTATTAGAGTCAAGCTATGAAATTCGTCGATGAAGCGACCATCCGCGTAAATGCGGGCAACGGTGGACACGGTTGCCTGAGTTTTCGCCGTGAGAAATACGTCGAGCGAGGAGGCCCCGACGGCGGGGATGGTGGGCACGGTGGCAGCGTCTACCTGGTCGCCGATCCATCGCTGAATACGCTGGCGGATTTTCGAGTTGCGCGAAAATTCAAAGCGGAAAGCGGCCAGGGTGGGTCAGGCAGAAACAAGACTGGTCGGTCGGGTACGGACCTCGAAGTACGAGTGCCGCAAGGGACAGTCGTACATGACGTCGATACCGGTGAGCTGATCTGTGATCTGACTGAAGCGGATCAACGACAAATGATTGCGGAAGGTGGTCGGGGTGGCCTTGGCAACACGCGATTCAAGAGCAGTGTCAATCGCGCGCCGCGAAAGACGACCAATGGAACGCAGGGCGAGGCTCGTCATCTCAAGCTCGAACTGAAAGTGTTGGCGGACGTTGGCCTGCTCGGCATGCCCAACGCAGGCAAATCAACGCTGATCACCGCGATGTCGCAGGCGAAACCTAGAATAGCGGACTATCCCTTTACAACCCTGCACCCGAACCTGGGCGTCGTTCGTGTTGGCAGCCTGCAGAGTTTTGTCATGGCCGATATTCCAGGCCTTATTGAAGGTGCATCAGAGGGCGCGGGACTCGGCATCCGTTTTCTCAAACATCTTCAGCGGACCCGGCTGTTGTTGCACCTCGTGGATATCGCCCCGATCGACCCTGACGCAGAGCCTGCGCAGGAAGTGCGGGCGATCGCGAAGGAACTGGAGAAGTTTTCCGCCGACCTGGCCGACAAGCCTCGCTGGCTTGTAATCAACAAGATCGACCTCCTGAACGAGGAAGACCTGGCCGTTGCGAAAGAGATGCTGCTCGAGGAGCTAAACTGGAGCGGGCCAGTATTCGAAGTGAGCGCGGCCACAGGCGCCGGCACCGAGGCCCTGGGGCACGCGGTAATGCAGGCGCTGGAAGAGATTAAAGAAGAGGAAGAAGCCGGGGCGGCTTAAGCAGAGAGCGCTTTGATCCGGGCGTTCAGTCGGCTCTTGTGACGAGCGGCCTTGTTCTTGGTAACAATGCCTTTGTTGATCATGCTGTCGATAACAGGCACAGCATCCTTGTAGGCTGCCGCCGCTGCTTCCTTGTCGCCGGCATCACATGCCTTTACGACGCTCTTAATCTTGGTCCGCATCATGGAGCGCATACCCATGTTGTGTTTGCGGGTCTTTTCCGCCTGGCGGGCGCGCTTCCGAGCTGATTTGATGTTTGCCACTGGTATAAACCGTGTCCTGAGTTCAAAGAGCCGCGTATTATTCGCGCCCGGAGAGCCGTTGTCAATCACATTTGGGGGCCCGCTTTTGGGCTACACTTAGCGCCTCATGGAAGGCAAAAAACGTATAACTGGCCTTAAGTTAGCGATCAAGACCTCGGTCGTCAGCGGCATGACGCTGCTGTCCCGAATTCTCGGCTTGGTCCGGGACGTCGTGTTTGCGCGATTTTTCGGTGCCGGACTGATCATGGATGCCTTCCTGGTAGCCCAGCGGATCCCGAACATGTTGCGGCGGTTCTTCGCAGAAGGCGCTTTTTCTGCCGGATTCGTTCCCGTGATGGCGCGCTACAAGGAACAGCACGATCACGACGAGGCGCGCGAGTATCTCGGCGCCATGGCCGGTACGTTCGGTATCGTGTTGTTTGTCGTGACATTGCTCGGTGTAATTGGTGCGCCGCTGCTTGTCCTGATTGTTGCGCCGGGCTTTGCCAGCGATGGTGGCGATTTCGACCTCGCCGCTCTCATGCTGCGGTTCACGTTCCCTTATCTGTTTTTCGTTTCCCTGACGGCGTTTGCCGGAGGGATTCTGAATACCTATGGCCGATTTGGCGTACCAGCGTTCACGCCCGTCATACTGAATGTCGTCCTGATTTTTGCGGCAGTCTGGGTGGCGCCGCTGCTTGAGCAACCGGTCATGGCCCTCGCGTACGCCGTGTTCATTGCAGGACTCCTGCAGCTGATGTTTCAGTTGCCGTTTCTCGCGCAGATTCACGCATTGCCACGGCCCAGGTGGCGGCCCAAGCATAAAGGTGTCCGGCGAGCGTTCAAGCTCATGGTGCCGGCAATTTTTGGCTCGTCGGTGGCGCAGATAAATGTTCTGCTCAGTGGCATTATCGCGTCTCTGTTGCCGGTGGGCAGTATCAGTTATCTGTATTACTCGGACCGACTCATGGAGTTTCCGCTCGGGCTGTTCGGGATCGCGCTGGCTACCGTCACATTGCCCTATCTCTCGCGGCTCTGGGCCAACGGCGATCGCAGGGAGTTTGCCGAGACGCTGGAGTGGTCGATGAGGATCGCGCTACTGATTGCGGTGCCGGCCGCTGCCGGCCTGATCATTCTTGCGGCACCACTCATCATTACGCTGTTCCACGGTGGTGAATTCGATGCGCGTTCGGTTGCAATGACCGTGCTTGCGCTGCAAGCCTACGCGGTCGGCCTGGTGGGGTTTTCGTTCGTCAAGGTTCTGGCGCCGGCATTTTTTGCCCGTGAGGACACGCGTACGCCGGTCCGCATCGGAATTGCCGCGTTGCTGGTCAATCTCGTGCTCGGAGCATCATCCGCCTGGTACCTGAGCTCGAGTGGCTTTGACGGACCCCATGTAGCGCTGGCTGCTGCGACGTCTGTTGCGGCCATCCTGAATGCCCTGTTGCTTTACTTCGGGCTTCGCAGGGCCAATGTGATTAGCCACGGACCGGGCTGGGGGATGCTGCTGCTGCGCGTCGCTCTCGCCAATGGTGCAATGATCGTGACACTGTTGCAGTTGCAAAAAACGGCGACATGGTGGCTTGCCGCGAGCCTGTCACAGCGTGTCGTGTGGTTGGCTGTGTCCGTTGTTGCGGGCGCTGGGATCTACTTTATTGTGCTGCTGGTACTGGGACTCAGGCCTTCGCAGCTTCGCATGAGGCACGACTGACATGCGGCTTGTAAGGCACCTGTCGGACCTGCCGTTTCAGCAGCTCGCGGGCGGCAGCGTTGTTACAATTGGCGCGTTTGACGGCCTCCATCATGGCCACGAGCAGCTCCTCTGGCGAGTGATGGCCGAGTCTCGGCAGCGCGGCGTGCCATCCGTCGTGATGAGCTTTGAGCCGACGCCCAAGGAGTTTTTCTCTGCTGCTGCACCACCGGCCAGGCTGATGCGTTTTCGTGAGAAGTTTGATTCATTGGCCGACCATGGCATCGACATTTTTTATTGTCCTCGCTTCAGTAAGGCGATGCGCAATATTTCTGCGGATGCTTTCATACGCCGTATTCTTGTGCACGGTTTGAATGCTCGTCACATTGTCATCGGCGATGACTTTCGGTTTGCACGGAAGCGAGAAGGTACTCTTGACAAGCTTGTACGAGCCGGCAACGCTCTCGATTACTCGGTCGAACGGGTGCCGAGTGTCATCGTTGACGGCATTCGCGTCAGCAGCACAGCCATTCGCGATGCGCTTGCAGCTGGCGACCTTGCGCGGGCCACGGCTTTGCTGGGCCGCCCGTATCGCATGTCAGGTCGTATTGTGCGCGGACGTCAAGTCGGTCGGTCACTCGGCTACGCGACGGCCAACGTCGACCTGAGACGGCGGCAAAGCGCGGTAACAGGTATCTACGCTGTTCGCGTCCAGGGCCTTCCGGAGGGACCGATCGATGGTGTGGCCAGTGTGGGCACGCGTCCGACATTCGACCTGACCAAGCCTCTTCTCGAAGTGCACCTGTTTGATTTCGATCGCGAAATTTACGGCGAGTACATTCATGTCGACTTCATCGAGCACCTTCGCGACGAAGAAAAATTCGCATCGGTCGACGATCTGGTTGCGCAAATGAAGATTGACGAAGAGAATGCACGTTCCGCACTGGCCGCGCATACCGCGTAATTGGGTTTTGAAACTATGAATGAACCGAGGACACCAACCAACGCAAGATTCATCACTTGGATGGTCGTAGCGATCGTCGTCGTGATCGCGGACCAGGTGACCAAGTGGGCGATTATCGAGTGGGTTGCGCTGTACGAAAAGGTCCCTGTGAATTCATTCATCAATCTTACCCATCAACGCAATACGGGAGCGGCCTTCAGTTTTCTCGCTAACGCCGGGGGCTGGCAACGCTGGTTCTTCGTAGTGCTTGCCAGTGGCGTGAGCCTGGCCATCGCGGTCTGGTTGTGGCGCATCCGCGATCAGGGGCACGCGGTGCTTGCAGCGGGACTGGCGCTGGTACTGGGCGGTGCAGTTGGCAACCTGATTGACCGCATTACACTCGGGTATGTCACCGACTTCATCCAGGTATGGTTTGGGAATTGGGCGTTTCCATCGTTCAACGTTGCGGATGCCGGTATCTCAGTCGGTGCCGCGCTGTTGATTATCGATGCCTTGTTCTTCTCAGGAAGAGAAGACGAAAAAGAGGTCGAATCGAATTAACGTATTGGAATGTTAGTCCCCACACAGTAATTCGGTTCGAGCGCTTCTTGCTAACGGGTTCGCGTCCAGCAATCGGTGGCGGGGCCGGAGGATTTTCGACCGCGGCCATCAATCGTAAACGTAAGGCACTTGTTAGCCTCGGATCCACCATGCCGATAGGTCGCAGTAGCAGAAAAATTGCTTGTCGTTGCTGACGTAACGCTGATGACGTAATAGCCCGTCTCAGTGGTGAACGGGCTGCTCGAGAATCCGATCTGGGTCATATCCGCCGTGAACGTGTTGTTATTCACGTAGAAGCGTTCCTGGTTCGTGGCAAGCCGCAGCAAGGCCGTGCGGGCTTCGTTTCGCTTGGCGCGCGCCGAGAACTCCTGGTAGTTCGGATAGGCAACAGCGGCGAGGATGCCCACGATGACCACGACAATCATGAGCTCTATCAGCGTGATGCCACGCATGTTCCTGCAAATCTGCATTAGCGACTTCCCGCTGTCGTCTAGAATTAGTTGGAAATTATAATGGTTCCGGGCGCATTGCGCCCGGAACCTTGCCACCGTTTACTCGATGCCATCCTGGGTCCATAGAGTTCGGACCGGGTTGTTCACGAAGCCCGGGTCGAAACACTCGACGCCGATGCAGCCAATGGGCGGTGGTGCACAATCCTGCCCCGTGCAGTCCGGGTCATCCGCGCTCGGGAACAGGAATTGTGGTGCCGGTGCGATGCCACCCTGCGCCAGTTGAGAACGACGTGCGTCGTCTTCTCCACCCGTCGGAATATCGCCGACATTGTCTACGATCGGATCACCGTTGATGATGCTGACGCGCCACAGGCGGTTCGTGCCCTGACCCGCATTACATGCGTTGGCGGCGGCTATATCCGGCGAGAAGCTGACAAAGAACACCTCACCGTTGAAAGTGACCGAATCAGCCAGGACCATCTCGTTGTATGGCAACGTCAACATCCAGCCGGCGTCATCGGCGGTAATCGTGACGTCTACCTTACCCGACACATCGATAAGGTCGGCCTCGGTGAATGGAACCAGCTCGTCGTACTCCGTTTGTGTCAGAGAGTTGAAGACGTTCGGATCACGCAGTGAATAGAAGCGGTCCGCTGCGTCAATGTTCAGCGGATGTGCGCGGTATCCCGAACCGATACTCACCGAAAGGAAGCGGCGGTTCTGGCTCACGTCGTTAAACATAGCGACATCTGGCGTATTGTAGAGGCGGCGCGTATCGGCAGCCGTCGGCGTGTCCAGTCCTTCGGCGCCGAAGCGCGCGATGACGCCTCCGGCAACGACAGACGCTGCGGGCTTGCCATTCGCAACGTCAAAGCGCCAGATCTGACCACCCAGGTCTGCTGCGTACATGCGATCTGCAAAATTGTCACCATTAATATCGATGACCTTGATGCGTGTCGGAATTGAGCGTGTCATCTTGGACAGCTTGAGATCAGCTTCCGTGCTGCTGTGACCAGCGCGCCAGAGCGTCGTGCCGTCCATAAGATCAAGCACGTGAACGCCGGCCCCTGAGCCGTCAACCGCCGGATTGAATGCCGGTGTGTCATGCACGCCATCATATCCGCCGCCCAGGACGACAACTGCCTTCAAGGCATTCTGGCCCGAGTCAGCAATGTCCATACGAGCTACAACCGGTGCTGACCAGCTTTGGCCGCCGTCCTGAAGTCTGTGTTCCCACACGAGGACAGGATTGTTCTTATCCGTGACATTGATCATCCTATAGGTCATGCCGCCGCGGCGCATGCCGAACAGGATCAGTGCGAGGTCACCGTCGGCAGCTTCGATCTGACCGTCGCCGTCCTTGTCGAGAATGACCGGTACGATATCGCCATCAATACCGTACAGTTTGTACTTCATCTCGGGGTCATCGTAGAGGCGTGCCATGCGCGGCAGCAGCTCTTTCGGCACGTATGACCACAATTCCTGACCGGTCTGGGCATCCACGGCGTGCAGGTAGCCGTCGTTCGTAGCCGTGTAAATTACCGATATCGGGCTCTGCAGAGTGCCGCCGTAAAGAACTGCCGCGGGACGCGAGTGCAGCGGGTCACCCATCGCATAGCGAATGGTCGTCGCAGGATTCCCGTCTTCGTCTTTGACATCCGCGCCACGCATCCAGTCAATCATGTCGGCCAACGCGGGCGTATCGCCGGTAATGCCGAAGTCTGCGGCGGTATACATCTCGATGTTACCCGTCGAAATCGCGTTGCTGCCTCCGGACAGGGTCTTGTCAAAACCGTTGTCTGTGAACAGGCGGCGCAGGCCGGGATCCGGCAGCTGATTGGCAGCTCCGCCCAATAACACGTCGTTACCGTCGGACTGTCCGACGGTCCAGTAGGAACGCGCCGTCGGATAAAAGAGGCCCGTCG
>JBFFOS010000106.1:0-10294 GCA_041574375.1 Woeseiaceae bacterium | reverse complement strand
TCTTGACCGCCTGCTCGTGACGGATGTCGCCACGGCACAGGAATGGCTCGGCCTGGCCGGCTCCCTGAGCCGCATCGACGTTCGCATTGCGAACGATGACCAGGACAGCCTCGCCACGCTCGAATCCGCACTGCCCGACGGCACGCAAATACTCTCTGCAGCGGGGCGCACGCGCTCAACGGCCGAGATGAGCCAGGCCTTCATGACCAACCTCACGGCAATGAGCCTGCTCGCCCTGCTCGTCGGACTGTTCCTGATATTCAACAGCGTCAATTTCTCGGTGCTGCAGCGCCGGCCGCTAATCGGCGTCCTGCGGGCGCTTGGGCTTACGCGGCGGCAACTGCTGGCAATGATCCTCGTCGAGGCCATGGTGCTGGGTAGCGTCGCCGCCGTATTCGGCGTGCTATTGGGCGTTGTGCTTGGTGAACAACTTCTCGAACTCGTGTCGCGGACGATCAACGACCTCTACTTCCGCGTTAACGTAACCAACGTCAGCATCGAGACCTTTTCGATCGCAAAGGGCCTTGTAGCCGGGGTCGGTGCCGCGCTCGTGGCGGCGGCCGTCCCCGCGATAGAGGCGACGTCGTATCAACCGCGGCTCGCGCTGACGCGCTCTGTGCTCGAACGCGGCGCTCGACGTGCGCTACCGGCCGTCGCGCTGACCGGCATTGCTGTGATGGCGAGCGCCGTGCTGTTGATTCTTGCCTCGGGTGCAAACCTCGTCGCCGGGCTCGCCGCGGTATTTTTGCTGATTCTTGGTTTCGCGCTCTGCGTGCCGCTTTTCGTAAGCTTCGCGTCGAAGCTGGCCGCCCCGTTGGCATACTCGCTGGGCGGTACCTCTGCGCGCATGGCCGTCGCCGGCATCGCATCGGGACTGTCGCGGACCGGCGTCGCCATTGTCGCGCTGGCCATTGCGGTTTCTGCCACGATCGGTGTCAGCGTCATGGTCGACAGTTTCCGTGGGTCCGTCAGCGCGTGGCTGCAGCAGACGTTGCAGGCCGACATCTACACCGGGCTGGAGCGCAGCGGCGCAATGGACCCGGATCTGATCGAGGCGATCCGCAACATCGACGGCGTTGTCGATATGAGCACACGCAAACGTGCTTCGGTAGAGGACGCAAACGGGCGTACTGAGCTGCGTGTTTTCGAGATGCCGCCAGCCAGTTATGCCGGCGCCGAACTGATCGATGCGGACCCGAGCCCAGCCTGGGCCGCCTGGGAAAGCTCGGACGCCGTGTTCGTCTCCGAACCGTATGCGTACCAGAACAACGTGGGCGCTGGCGATACCGTCGTCCTTCCAACGGACTTCGGCTCTCATGAGTTCGCTATCGCTGCCACTTTCCAGAGCTACGATATAAACGCCAGCGGCATCATGATGAGTCGTGCTACCTACGCACGTCATTTCGATGACGACAGCATCGACTCGCTGGGCCTTTACCTCGCCGACGGCATAAGCGCCGATACCGTTATCGAGCAGATCAAGGCGCTAAGCGCGGGCCGCCAGGAACTGTATACCAGCTCGAACGTCAGTTTACGGGAGCTGTCGTTGCGTATTTTCGATCGCACTTTCGTGATTACCGACATTCTTTACTGGTTGACGCTCGGCGTCGCGTTTATCGGCATCCTGTCGGCGATGCTCGCGCTCCAGCTTGAACGTGCGCGCGAGTTTGCAACGCTGCGCGCGCTGGGCATGACGCCCACGCAGGTTGGCAGCATGATCGCGACGCAGACGGGTGTTATTGGCCTGTTGAGCGGTCTTGCCGCGGTCCCGCTCGGTCTCGTCATGGCCTGGGTGCTGATCAAGGTCATCAATCGTCGCGCATTTGGTTGGCAGATAGACATGTCGATCGGGTCGGACATTCTCCTGGTTTCCGTCGCTTTCGCGATGGGAGCGGCCTTGCTGGCCGGTATCTACCCGGCGTACCGTGCCGGTCGCAGCCAGCCCGCCATCGCGATGCGGGAGGAATAATATGCTGGGCATACGAACATGCATGGTCGCCCTGCTCGCCTCCCTCGCTGTCGGCTCCACGTTTGCCGAAGACCCCGCCGCACAAAGCTCGCAACTCGCAGACCTCCTCGGCAGAGATGCTGACCCGGCTTTCGCACGCGCCATCGCGCCGCGAGAGTTCATGTTTCCAGAGGATCATGGACCACACCCCGAGTTCCGCAACGAATGGTGGTATGTAACCGGCAACCTGGATGACGAAGACGGTGAACGCTTCGGCTTCGAGCTCACAATTTTCCGTTTTGCACTGGCGCCGAGCGTGGCCGCATCGAATTCTGCCTGGCGCACGAACCAGGTCTATATTGCACACCTCGCCGTCACAGATGCCGACAACGAGCGCTTCTACGTTGCACAGCGATATTCGCGAGGCGCGGTCGGCCTCGCGGGCGCTCAAGCACTGCCGTTTCGCGTCTGGATCGGCGACTGGGAGATGGGAGAGAAAGCGGCAACGGGTGCCTGGCATTTAATCGCAGACGATGAAGACTTCGGCATCGACCTCGAACTGAGGGCGCTTAAGCCGCCGGCCCTCAATGGCGTCGACGGTCTCTCACAAAAGTCCGCAGACCCCGCCAACGCGTCCTACTACTACTCGATCACCCGCCTGCAAACCGAGGGCAGCCTGCGCATCGGTGAGAACGACTACACCGTATCGGGCCTGTCGTGGCTTGATCGCGAATGGAGCACGAGCGCGCTCGCAGCAGACCAGGTTGGGTGGGACTGGTTCGCGCTGCATCTGGACGATGGCAGTGATCTGATGATCTACGGACTGCGCCTTCAGGATGGAACACGCGATCCGGCAAGCGCCGGCACCTTTGTGGACGCGGATGGTGTTACCACACATCTCACTAATGACGACGTCGAAATCAGCGTACTCGAAGAGTGGTCGAGCCCGGAGGGCGGCAGCTATCCTTCCCGCTGGCTGCTTCGAGTTCCTCGATTCGGACTCGAGCTGAACGTTACACCGGTTATCAGCGACCAGGAACTCTTCACTACCGTGCGTTACTGGGAAGGCGCGGTGGATGTTGCGGGGGAGCGTGACCTGCGGCCAGTTGAGGGTCGCGGGTACGTCGAGCTAACGGGCTACGCGGAAGAGTGAATCCGGTCCTTAGTCGCTAAGGTTTCGCCACGAATCAACGCGCATCGAGCGCAAAGCGTTCGCGCAGGAAGTGTGCGATACCTTCCTCGTCGTGGTGGCCGATAATCGCTGTGGCGGCTGACTTGATCCTGTCATTGGCGTTTTCGGGTGCGTAACTTTCGTCAGCCGCTTTGAACATGCTGAGGTCATTATCGCTGTCGCCAAAGCAAATAACCCGTTCGAGACCGAGCATCCGCTTCATCGCCTTGATTGCGCCACCTTTGCTGGCGTCGCTGTGGTGCACGTCGAGCCAACGCCATTGCTTGTCTTCCAAAGCGATGCCGGAGTAGGCCACGAGATGTGGCTCATCGTCTACGCTACGCAGAACCGATTCGATAGCTTTGCTATCGCCGATGGAATTCACATGCGTAATCTTGGCGTTGGCAGACAGTTGATCAAGAGCCCGCACATTTACTGGTTCCGCGATGCCGGTGCTGAAGATGAGCTCGCGCTCAATGTCTGTAAGAAGCGGCGGATGATAAACGACGCTCTCATCGTTTTCGTCGAGCGTGAAAACGAAGGGCGTAACTCCGTGCTTAAGGCAGGCGCGGACGAGGTTATCCAACTCGCCTGGCGTCAGCGTGGCACTTCTCGAAAAGTGCCTGGTTTGAGGGTGCCAGATCATCACGCCGTTCTTGTATGCCTGCGGCAGCCGAAAGTGATGGCCATCAAGAATCGCCCGTGCACCATGAAGCGTGCGTCCCGTGGCCACCGTGTACGCAATATCACGTTCGGTCAGGAGCTGCAGCGTCTCGCTGGTGTAGTCGGAGATCACCGACTTGCGATTGAGGAGCGTGCCATCGAGGTCGAAGACGACGAGTTCCATCCGCGGGTATCCAGGTCAGTAGAGACAAAGAGTGTCGCCGCTGCGACTGGTCGGCGCAAGCGCTTGAGCACAGAGCCTTTGTAACGGTGTGTATCTGCGGTCGCTTAATGGGCCCGCAGGCCGATCGGCGCTGCTAAAGTGCAGGGCAACATGACTGACCCGGCTGACACGTGCGCCCGACAACCTTCTCTCTTATCTTCGGAATGCTGCTTATGACGCTTTTCAACTCGCCTCTCGGCGCCTCCGAGTTACATCCGGATAAGGCGCGCTCTTCTTCAGAGGAAGCCCCCTTTGCGCTGAAGCAGTACCAATGGAGGAACCGCGTTCTCGTCATCAGCGCCGAGAATGTTGATGATAATAATCTGCTGGAACAGGCTGCTGAACTGGCGTTAACACCGGACGAATTTGCGGACCGCGATATGGTGCTCGTGATGCTGCTGGACAACTCGGTTTCCAAAGCCGGCGACCGCCAGCTGACCAGCGCCGAGGTTACTGCGGTCCGCGCGCCGTTGGGAATTCGTCCCGGCTCATTTGCGCTGCGGCTGATCGGCAAAGACGGCTCAGTCAAGTTGTCCGCCAAAAAAGCCACGTCCATGACCGAGATCTATGCCCTGATCGATTCGATGCCGATGCGGCAAAGAGAAAATTCCAAAAGGTAGCCTGGTTTCAACTCGTATGATGCTCGTCGTTGCCCCGCAGCCGCGCCACACCTGCGGGTGTTCATCGTGACACGGGGCGCGGAAGGCGCGCGTGGATTAGCCGGCCTTCTTTGTGATTTCACCCGCGGCAGTACCGTCGCCGATTCGCTCTAGCAACGCAGGTATCTGATCTTTGAGCTTGAAAAATCCTCGGCGCGCATGCGGCCAGACCAGGCCGTCGTAACGACGCCGGAGCCGCAGTAACCTGATGCCATGCCGGGCTAGGTAATTGTCGACTTCGATAAGCAACTCCGCAACGGGGCCGACCGGAGCGTGCGCAGTCGCGATCGTTTTCAAGTGGTGCTGCTTTGCCCATTCGAGGAGCGTATCGCCCCAGTAAATCGAATCCGTCAGCTCGCCGTTGATGGCAAATTTTCGGGAGGTCCGCTTAACGGCGTCGCCCACCGCACCGCCAGCGAATTCTTCCGCGAGGCCGCCAACCGGCAGCGGGGACCGCAATCGCGTAGCAGTCGCGCCAAAAACGACGGCCGGTGCATGGGCCCCGAGGATGGACTCGGGAAAACAATCTTCTTCTGTAACAAACAGGCCGAAGCGCTCGCTTGCTTGGAGCCACTGTGAAGCAGGCAGAGGCTCGAGCGGATAAACCTTCGGCATTTTTGGCGCCGGTGCATGCGCGGCCAGGCCTTCCGGGTGAAACCGGTTATCGGTAAATTTCGCTATATTTGCAGCGGTAGCGAGATAGGTTTTGCCCGGCGTGTGCAATCCGCTGACCCAACGCCAGCTCAGAGTATTTGACGCAGGGTCACCATCCAACAGGTGGCGGTAGAAGAAATCGGCGCCCAGTTGCCATGGCAGCTCGAGTGTAAAAACCCAGATGCTGGCGAACCACATTCGAGCATGATTATGCAGGTATCCAGTGCTTAGAAGCTCGTGTACCCAGGCGTCAAAGCAGTCGATACCGGTGTTGCCAGCGACGGCGCTCTCATAGCGCTGCCGGACATCAGCGCGGTCTTCCAGTTCGCTGAGTATTCGGACTAGAGAGTGACGGTAGTCTGCCCATACTGCGGGACGCTGTTCGAGCCAGCCCTTGTAATAGGTTCGCCAGAACACTTCCTGAACGAACTTGCTGGCTGCGGCCAGCGAGTGACGCTGCAGCGTCGTTTGCAGCACCTCCTCCTCGAGCAGCAGCCGATGCCTGAGATAGGGAGAGAGCGTCGACACGTTAGCGCGCCGATCGGGACCAAAGTCGAAATTTCTCGATTTGGCGTACCGGGCCCCTGCCCTGGGGACGAATCGAGACAACCGGCTCAGGGCGGTCTTGCGACTGGGTTCAGCGACTGGCGCGCTCATCTTTTTCTGTACGTACGCGCTGCAGTCGGCGCATGGATGCATTCTGCCGCTCGATCAAGGCAACGGTCAGAATGCAAAGAACTGTCAGTAATACCATTTCCATAGCGATCTCTACCTCTTCTTTTTCATTTCAAGTCATCGTTTTAAAAAAAGGCCGGCGCATTGCGCCGGCCTTGAGGAAGCAGAGAAGGGCTTGGTCGGGGAAGAACGAATGATTCTCTGCTTTGGGGAACCTAGTGCCAGATGCGTTGCTACTTCCTGACCAAGCATAGCTGTTCCTGTCGTGATGTCAATGTCTTGTCTAGATAAATACTAGACAATATTGTATCAGTTTGTAACAACCTGGTTAGTAGTCGATGCCCTCGGCTTCTGCGACGCGCTGCAGCGCGTCCTCGATCAGCGCGCGCGCCTGCGCGGTCGTCTGATGCAGGTAACGATGCAGCTCGGCGTCGTCCTCATCCCGATTCGCGCACTGTGCGCTGTAGACCTCGAACGCCGTCAGGTCGCCGGCAAGCTGTGCCAGGTGATGGGGGCACTCGCAATCAATGGCTGTCGATGCCCGCGTCAGCCGGGCCAGCTGCTGATGATTGAACCGGCGCGGCGGTATCGGTCCCGACACGCGCCACCCGGATTCCGCCGTTTCCGACGGGGCTGCTTTCGGGCGCACTGCTACGGCAGGCGTGTACGCTCGCATGACAGCGGCTCGCACCTCGTCGACATTGACGGGTGAGCGGAGCGCGACAATGTTCGAGTCACGCGCCGTATCGATGTCTCGGGATCGACCAAAATTGTAGACAAGCACACCCTTGGAAGCGCCCGCCTGTTCCATGTAAGCCTGCAGCTGCGCCGTTACGCGACTGTTCAGGACAGGACATTCGACGACAACGACATCCGCGTCATGCCGTGCGAGGTCGGCAACAAAGGTGTCGCGATTGCTGTCAGCCAAAAGGACCTGCACCGGCGCAATATCGCGCGCCTGATCAGCAAACAGACCGGGCAGCAGGTCGCCGAGTACTGCGACACCAACATGCTCAGGCATCGTTGCGCTGACGATTTCGCTCATATTGCGAACGCGTTCGCGCAAAGCATCGACGGTATCGCCCGCAATCTGACCGATAGATACGCCCCGGTCGGTCAATGACTTCAGCAACCTGAGCTTCTCGACATCAGCAGGACCATACACTCGACGGCCATTGGCCGCGCGTCGGGCAACGACGGCGCTGTAGCGTCGCTCCCAGACGCGAATCGCGTGGTCAGTCAGACCGGTTAGCTTGGCGACAGCACCGATGCCGTACTCATGGTCCTGCTTGCGGCCTTTTTCAGCCATGCTATTTATCTCCTTGGGCGACGCGGTAGACGGGAATGTACTGTTGATATAATGTGTCGATCTTTTCTCGACATTGTATAGACAGATGATCGACAGAGCACCCTGTTCGCCACCCGGTGGCCCTGCCTGCTTGCCATGAGTGACGGCGAAGGAGAAGGCGCGAGCCGGGATGTAACTGTCGATCCTCGCGAGGTCGAGTTCTACACGCGCCTCGCAGATACCTGGTGGGATCGCGACGGACCTTTCTGGCCGTTGCACAAACTCAATGAACTCCGCACCCAGTACATCAAGGACAAACTCTGTCGGCATTTCGCCCGTAGCAGTACCGTTGAGCGGCCGCTTGAAGGCCTGCAAGTTCTCGACGTCGGCTGCGGCGGCGGCATTCTTTCCGAAGCCATGGCGAAGCTGGGAGCAAGCGTTACGGGAATCGATGTCGTCGACAAGAACATACAGATCGCGTCGCTGCATGCTGCGCAGCAAGGCATCGATGTTGACTACCGGGTCGCGACTGCTGCAGAAGTTGCGGCTTCCGGCACTGTATTCGACATCGTCCTTAACATGGAGGTTGTCGAGCACGTCGCTGACGTCAGACTCTTCATGCGCGATTGCACCAGGCTGACGGCGGATGGTGGTGTCATGTTTGTTGCCACGATCAACCGAACGCCGCTCGCATGGCTGTTCGCGATCGTCGGCGCTGAGTACGTGCTGCGATGGCTGCCACGCGGCACGCATCGCTGGTCCATGTTCCGGAAACCGGAGGACATCGCTGCGCATCTCCAGGATGGCGGGCTCGTCGTCAGGGATATCGTGGGAGTTGCCGTGAACCCGTTCGCTCGAAGCCTTCATATCACCGCTTCAACGGCAGTCAATTACATGATGTTTTGCACTGCCTAGTCCATCGTCGTAAAAATGCCATGAGCTAAGGTGGGCGACGTATTTCTTCACAGCTTGATTCGACAACGGAGCAGGTCAATGCGACGCGTAATATTAGTGTCTTTGGTGCTGATACTGACCGCAGGCGTCGGCTACGCCGACGATGCGCTCGACATCGTCATCTACGGCGCAACCGGAGACGTCGGCTCGCATGTTATGCAGGAAGCGCTGGATCGAGGCCACCGGGTCACGGCGGTGTCGCGGAACCCCTCGCAAGTCGAATTGCGTCACGACAACCTGTCTGTCGTTAAAGGCGACCTCCTCGACACGGCCAGCGTCACCGCTACGGTGACCGGCCAGGATATCGTGATCCTCTCCGTACGCGGTGTAATCGGCGATTCAGGCATGCCGGAGAATGCACTGCAGTTCATGGCCGCCGAAACGCTCGTCGACGTCCTTTTCCGGCAGGGCGATCGCGCGCCGCGACTGATCCACGTCGGTGGCTCGGGATCGCTCGAGGTCGAGCCAGGCGTGCTGTTCGCCGAGAAGTTGCCGACGATCCTGCTGCCAAAGAACCTCGAGGTCGAAATCCTGGGCCAGATCCTTGCGCTCGAGTTCTATCGTAAGGTCGACGATGTGAAGTGGACTTACGTAACGCCGCCCAAGAATTTCACAAACGGGCCACGTACCGGCGTATTCCGCATTGGCGGCGACCGCGCATTACAGGATGACAGGGGCAGAACCCGAGTCTCACGCGCGGATTTTGCGGTGGCCCTTATCGACGAGGCAGAACAGGCAAAGCACGTCAGGCAGCGGATCTCAGTCGCTTACTGAGAGGCTCCATAGCGCTGTTCGTACGCGTCGCTGTACCTGATGATCTTGCGCGTCCCCAGGCGGTCGCCATTCCCGAACTCGTTTCCTCGCGCAGTCACCTCAAGCATGGCCTCGCCTATCTGTGTCGCCCTTACGGCGGCACCAACGGGGGCAAAGAACCAGTAGAGGAAAGTCTGGCCAAGATGGGCCTCCTCCCGGGTTGGCCCGATATAGTCCGGCCGATACGCGATCACGCGAAGCTTCGTACCTTGCGCTGTTTTGAAGAGCGTTTGTTCGGCGCGAACCTTCTCGCGAGCCCACGTCATGCGTGAGTCGGCCGAAATATCGCTGGAACTAATGTAATGAAACGAAATGTCGTCGACCGAGCTTACGCCCAGCCATTCCTTTACAAATTGAACCGGGAAATCCACGTGAATCAGGCCGTAGGTCTCCTCATCAACGCCGAAAGTACTGGTGCCAATTGCCCAGTAAACAGCCTGCGCAGCGGCAATCTGATCATGGACAGCCGAGTAGTCGAGATAGTCCTGATGCAACGAAGCGATGACCTTTCCTGATGCGACACCGGCTTCGATACGTGGCGTCATGCGCCGCGTGATGACGTGGATTTCTTCGATGTCCGTATTGGCCAGTGCGGCCTTGAGTATGCCGTCCCCCGCTGTACCGCTGGCACCGAAGATAACGACACTTGCATAGCCTGTTGGCGCTCCGGGCATTGGTGCGATGGTGTCATCGTCGAACGACAGAACAATGACGCCGACTACGTAGAACATTACGAACAGGATCAGCGGCGCAAGGAGTACGGTGCGGAGTCTCGGCAATTTCATAGCGCGACAGTCTAGCAAAGCCTTCACACCTGAATGGACGGCTCGCTGCAAACAACGCCCCCCAAATCACGGATTGACCTGCTGCGGCAAGCTCGGTATCACTGTTTCATGCCTAACTGCAAAAACTGCCAGGCCAGGCTCGAAAATGCCTACTGCTCCACCTGCGGTCAGCGAGATATCGACCTCGAGCGACCTATATGGGGCCTGATCGGCGACGTGGTGAAGGAGACGTTTGAAGTCGACGGACGTGCGGCCGTAACCATCAAGACGTTGTTCCGCCATCCTGGAAAACTGACGTGTGAATTTCTTGCCGGTCGCCGCCGCATGTATACGTCGCCGCTACGACTCTATCTCGTCATCAGTATTTCATTTTTTGTACTGGTTGCATGGCTCGCAGGCAGCGGCATTCTATTGGATCCGGGCCAGGACCCGACTTTTGATGCCGCCGTCCAGGCTGGGTT